>JAIXQK010000092.1 GCA_027485795.1 Oxalobacteraceae bacterium | reverse complement strand
AGTCTCGATGCCGAGAAACTTGCCGTTCCAGCAGCACACGAAGTCTGGGACTCCTGAACTACCGAAGCCCGTTCCAATAGGCATACAGTACCAAATACCGCACTTGTCAAGCAGCGCTTTGACAGCGGCTTTTACTTTTCCTTCTGGAGTCCTAGCCACGGCAGTGCCTCGCTAGTTCTTCAATCTTTTTCAGCAGGTCATCAACGTACTTGTCGGAGTCCTCAATGTTGTCGAGGAGCGATTGCATACGCCCAGATAGCTCTATTTCCCGCTCAGTTGCGTTCTTATCAAGAAGTATCTGTTTTATGATTTCTTCGTCTGTCATCCACGAGTCTTTCATTTAGTCTCCTAGCTAAACTCCACAGTGTTCACAGTTGTTACGCCCCACAGGGCACCAATTCCTACACAAACCGGAGGGTCTGGCAGGCCAATCATCGTTCTTACCCGAAGCCTCTAGGCGATGCACCCGAGCAGCAAAGTCTTGGAATATTTCTGGCTTGTCATTGGGAGTGAACTCTTTGGTATCGAGTTCCCCAGTTTTCAACCAGATATATCCAGTCTTTACCTTCTTGGCAAAAGGCCACAAACTCATAGCGGCTCCTGCGAATAGTCGGAGTTGATCTCCATCTACTTTGCGTTTGCCGGTCTTCCAATCAAGCACAATGACTTCCTCAGGTCTGATGATGCAGACGTCAAGGACACCACGCACCCAAGTGTCCGAACCAAAAAACTCTGATGGTTTCAAGCCTTTAGTCAAGCCGAATTTGTACTCAACTAACTTCTTGCCTGCGGTCTGCTTCACCTTTGTTGCGACCTCTCTGTACGATTCGTACTTAGAGGGCAGGGGGGCAGTGCCTCCAACATAATTTTCGAGAGCCTTGTGGACTTCATTCCCGCTGATCGTCGCCTCTGTCTGCGGCTCTTTTACTAACTTAACTACCTTAGTTAAGTAGTAACGCCGAGGACAAGTCGCATACGAATCGAGACTTGAATAAGACCACGGCAATATGTTAGCATACATTTTGTTCATATTAGCTCGTTTATGTGAATTAAAGTGTAACGATGTTACACTTCTTTGCCCGTTAGTAAACGAGTCGCCACTAATGTTGCGTATCCCGCAATATCAGTCCACGAATCGGCATAGTTAGGGTCGCCATTGATGATGCGCCCGATCTTGTGCGCTATCATTTCTAGTGCCTCTCGCTGGTCTGCTGTGAGTACAAGGTCTTCCCTTGTATTGAACATGATGGACTTGATACCCTGTGTCACGGCAGCGTGACCTGTGAATTTTCCATAGCGGGTGCCCCGCTCATGTAATACCTCGTTTATGTCAGTCATTGGTGACTTCCTTTTTTGGTTGTAAATGAAACTTAAACTCGCTAGTTCTATTAAGAACTGGCTTCTTTAACTCACTGTTAATCCACTTCTCGTATGCGTCTAACTCCGCATCTACATCAACCCACAGTTGGGCAATGATGGCTTTGCGTTCTTCCTCTGTCAGTCTACGCCCACTATTTAATCTAAGTTCATCCTCTCTTTCTTGACGTACTGTTAACCATCTGTTGGCATGTACTCGTTCAAACTCTATGCGGTCTGCACCTTTTAGTTTGTCAAGTTCTGAGCGTAGCTGGTTGTGCAAATGCACTAACCGGCGCTGACGTTCCCGCTTACGTGCCATAAGCTCCCGCATATAGGCTTTGCGGTCAAAACCTTCGTCACCCTCTAGTGAGGGCAGTTCACTTTCTTCCCGCTTGCGCTCTACAAGTTGCAGCACACGCTCACCAGCATCTTTATCACGCAGCATCAGAACCAGCAGCGGGTTAATCACGGCAGCACGACCAACTAAACGAACTGGCAGACCTTTGCTTGCTACTTCATACACCCAACGAAGCTTCTTATAGAGGTCTTGAGCGTCTTCGCTATCTATAAGCTGGTTAGCGGCTTCTGCTAACTCGATGCGGCTAGGGTCTTCCATGTTTAATCCTCTGGTAAATTGCAGAAAATGCACCAATAACGTACACAAACGTGTGTTTTGGGCAGGTTTTTTATGATAATGGCAATTATCATAAGTTTCTGTTGCGAATTTTATACCAAAAACTTAACATAGTTACACCGTAATACACTTATGTTTGCTTAAGCTCACATAAGTGAAGTATAACATGCTTACATTACTTTGCTTGACCATAAGTGTCAGCAATGTCACCTTCCGACCATGTTATTAGTTCCGGCCACCATTTCGGGGGAGTTCTCATGACGCTCTGCACAGAATCCAACGTGGATTGCGCTTCGACGCTCGGAACTACATAGATCAGTTCATCGTGCACCATGCCTACAGGTCGTAGTTTTGTGCGCTTGAACACCTCCAAGGTAATGTCTGCAAGTACGTCACGAGCCAGCGCTTGCACGAGGTTCTCGTCAATCTTCCCCGCATAGATGCGGGCTTTGTGTCGTCCTTCGCCATAGAACCACTCCTCACGTCCGTCGTCAGCGATCTCTTTGCGTAGCGCTGGATAGCGGATTAACCTACCACTAGGCAGCCGTACACCCTCCTCACAAGTGATGCACATCTCCCAAGGGTCAATAGCCGCCTCGTTACCGTGGTGTATGTCTACTAGACGTGCGTGGCAGGTTCGCCATCCTTTTACTATCTCGGCGTACTGAGTACGCCAAGCATCCACGATACCGCGTGATTCATCCTCGTCCAGAATCAAGCCGCCCATGAGCTTAGCTACCCGCATGAATGTTGCCCAACCTGCACCGAAACCAAGACCCAACTGCGCTACCTTCGCTAGCTGGCGCTGGTCTTTAGTTACTTGCTCTGGCGGTATGCTGTAGCGTGCTGCAGCAAATGCTCTGTACAGGTCGGCTTCTGCGTCTGTAGCGTATAGCTCCATCGACTCGGGCACTTTCCATAAGAAGTGGTTTACCCGAAGCTCGATACCTGACAGGTCAGCAACGACGACTGAGTGCCCTGCAGGGGCTTTTAAGCAGTTACGCAGGGCATCGCTTGCCTTCGGAGTTTTGCCCACTCTGGGAAGGTTCTGAGGGTTGTACGCCCACCCCGACCAGCGCCCTGTGGTAGACGCTCCACAGTAGTTCAAGGTGAAGGGGAATTTACCGTTCCTTGTCTGCGCTACATCCATGAAAGCAGCCAGCCGGGACTCAAGTATGGTGGACTTGACTGACAGTCGTGCCCGTGCTGCACAGGCAACCAGCGGGTTATCGTGCTCGGTGAGCGCAGTGAATGCATCGTCTGTCTTAGCCAGCGCAGGTACTTCCTTCTCAGGGTTCGATGGGCTTGGCTTCATGGGCGTATCCACTCCGAGAGATTCAAGCAGCGTGGAAAACTTAGACGCACTGGCAAGCTCCACGCGCATCAGTTCTTCCAACCCGTCTATATCAACCTCCGCAACTGCTTCGCTGGAAAGGTGCCCTGACTTAATCAGGTGCCTCGCCAGTTGAAGTACGCTCTTGCGTTTCTGGTCACGCTCCATTGCTGCAGCAGCTTCTAGCATAGGTACGTTGACCTCTAGCTTAGGCTCCACCACCATGCGGATAGTGGCATCAATCTGCCATAGCTCCTGCGGTGTGTAGTGCGGTCTGAGCTTTTGGAATAACCCGTAGCACTGGTCGGTGTCTGCGCGGTTGTAATTCCGCATGGCATCAATCTCAGCTTCGGTGAAGTCTTTCAGGTGCCGCCCTTGTGTATTGAGCAGCGCTGAGTTGTCCTTCACGCCGAGCTTGTAATGCTCGACTAACTTCTTTAGTGAATTGCCTATTGTGATGTTATGAATAGGCTTAGCCATAGCTAGTGTGCAGCCCCACATGCGGGGCTTGATGCCAAAGCGCCACCCTAGTATGAAGCAGTCAAAGCCGCTCATGTTATGCGCCACTGCCATCTTTGTGCTCCAGTCTAAGCAGTTCAGCGCTTTGGCTATATTCTTCTCACCGAAGAACACATCAGTAGGGTAGTGGTCTACCTTGATAGCACACGAGATTATCTCTGTCTCAGGGTGCATCACGTATGCCATTGGCGTCATCTTGGACACCGAATGTTCCTTAGACCAGAACGTCTCAAAGTCAATTGTGACTAGCTGCATACTTACTCCTTAAATTAAACTTTTTGTAAATACGCTGCTCGGTGAGCCGATGGCAGCGCACCATCGTGCGGTGCGGTACCTGCGTTGCTATGCTCACGTAGTCTTCAACTACTGAGCGAACTGAGTGCAGTCCTTTACCGTCAAGGCGTAGCTTTTTACCTTGCATATATCTGTCATACGCTTGGTCTAAGCCTGTAGCGGCGTCGGCGATTAACGCTCCGTCGTCTTCGCAAACCTTGAGGTCATGCACAAGGGTGTGAACCATCTGCACTATGTCATACGCTACCTTCCAGTCGTATACCGTGGGGTTCTCCGCAGTCTCCAGAGCGTGGAGCGCCCTGTTTACCACCGCCAGATAAGCGTTGAGCTTGTCTGCGGGTATGGTTTGGGTCGGAGATGCTGTCATCTCGTCCAGCAGGGAGTAGGCGTAGAACGCCCTCATAGGTTTGCTTTTACTCATGAGTAGTACCCTAAGAAAAAGGCAATGAAAAACATGGTGGACAAAAGACCTACCCACGCTAGTATGTCCACGATTATGTCCATCATCGTGTATGAGTAAACCCAATCTGCATCGTCGTCTTCAATCATGCGAACCCCCGTAAGTTTGGTGCTTGCCAACCTTCGGGCTTGCCGATCTTGCCTCCTTCGAGGATGACGGGCTTGCCATCTACTAGCTTGGCATCGTTGCTGTTTAGTACCACTTCATCTGCTCCGTTCATATCGAACCCGGCAAGGTATGCGACTCCATCACAAGTTACCTTTACGTCGCACAGGGCATCTAGTGCGTCAGTGCGCATGTAGATGGGGATATAAACTTCCTGCTCTTTTCGTTTGAGTTTTGATGCGTACCACTCAAGGTCTAGGCGTGTACGTTCCAAGAGCTTGGCGTAGCCCTCGCTGTCGCAGCGGAGCGCTTTAAGGAACTCACAGAATTCCTCCACCATGCAACCTATCTGCAACGACAGGTCCTCAGCACTGGGTTGTTTGCCACAGGCTTTGAGCCATGCAGCGGTTCTTTCATAGTTGTTCATCTGATTCTCCTTAGCCAACAAGATGCACACACCCAACGGGTGCGGCTTATTTCTGTACCCCCTTCGGGGATGCGTTCTTTGCGGCAGTCGCCACACAGTCTTAACTTATTCACTCTGCCCCCTGAGTGCTGCCCACGCATGGGGGAATATGGGTCTGATGTGGGTGTCAATCTGTCGTGCAACTTCTGCCGTTTCAGATTGAGCGTGAGGGTCAAGCCGCAGGTCGCAGACCCGAGCGAAGAACACGAGTGAACCTGTCCATATCCACTCTGTCATAGTATTCTGCGGCAGTACCATGCGAGCCTGCTCAGGTGCAACTCCGTCTTTAATCATTTCGCTGTATAGGTTGAGAAGCTGTCCGACGTTTATTCCCGCAGCAAGTGTCCAAGCGCCTGATGCTGCGTGTTCCCCACCACTACCCTGCTTTGCATTGACGGGCTTAACCCGCCAAGTTTCGGGAAAGTAGAACTCCGGTTCATCATCGACGTAGCGCCTAGAAACTTCATTCCACACACCTCCAACTTGGTGCTTCGCCAATTGCCGTGCAACGAAGATTGGAGCCTTTATCCTGAATTGCACACTTGTGTGCGCAAAGGGCGACCAGTGGTCATGCTTCGCAAGATACTTAATCAGTTTCTTATCCGCTTCATCTGGGTACACCCCGCTCTGCTCCTTCGCAAACGAGACTCTTGCTGCGTTCACTATGGACACGTCTGTGCCCATCGAGTCTAACAAGCTTACACTTATGTCGGCAGTTTTCATACCGTTCCTTTCATTTGTGGTCGTCGCGGGTTCGCGCAACGAAGTCAATAATGTTGGCTGCGGTGGTTAAGTCGCACCACATATCCTTGCTGAGTTCATCAGGGCGTTGAGCCATGATTGCTGCGTACTCTCTGAGCCGTTTGACAAGCCCTAAAAAGGCTATGTCGTTTACGTGCTCAAGCTGGTCGAGCGTCATTCTTTCGGGTTTCATGTGTTTTTCTCCTTGGTTTTAATGGGGCGCATGTACCGCCCGTTTGGGTGCCTTGGAATTAAGCCAGCAGCAAGCCAGTTTTTGTAAGTCTTGACGCTGATACCGGCACGTCTACACATTTCTGCTGCGCTTTTTGTGGTGTCGTAGTAAGGCATTACTTTGGCTACCCGCGCTGCTGCTTTTGCTCTGATAGTGGCGGCTGCGCGTTTGTCCCGTTCAGCCTTTGCCGACTCCGCTGTGTAGTCAACGCCTGCGAGTTTCGCTATCTTCTTTGCTGCTGGTGCGCCAGTGCCTAGTGCTTTTCTAACATCCTGCAGCGTTCCTTTTTCACGCAAAACACTAGCAACAGCGGCGGTTTGCTCAGCCAAATACATATCATTTTGAGCGGTGTTTCTCTTGGCTATGGACTCCTTGCCTGCCCGTGTCATACCAGCACCGGGTTTGCCTACTTTTTTCATGGCATTTGACCGGCACTTTTCGATAACTTCGGCTTTGTATTCCGAGTCTTTTAACCGTGATTGTTGACTCACACGCAGTCGCTCTGATAACCAGTCATCAACAAGCGGAGTACCTAATAACAGTCCATACTCCTCCTTGTAGTCTGACGGGGAAATCTTGTGTTTATGTCGGAGGTGTACTCCAAGCGATACATATTCGCCCCCGCAAATGTTACATATCATGTTTACTCCTACTCAAATGATTCATCAACAATGACCCCACTCTGCCTTAGAGCAGCTATCACTTCTTTGGGTAAAACCACTTGACCGTCGTAATCGACGAGTTCGAGTGCCCCATCTTTGCTGCGCTCAAACCACAATCCACCACCCTCGGCTCCGTTGCGAGCCTCGTAGTAGCCATAGAGTTCGACGGGATCAATCTCCACTACCCCCATCTCAGGGGCATCCCCCCAAGGGTGAAGTTTGATTGTGTAGCTGTATATATCCAGCTTTTTGGGGTTTACTGCGGGTACTTCCCGCTCTGCTGTAACACCAGCTACCCATCCTTCCCACGCCCAAAAAATAGGGGTGTCTTTTTTGAAAGGGTTGTCTGTAGTCAGGTTGTCATCATTCCACCAATTGTTGAACTTCGGGTTCATGTGCGCTCCTTCATTGTCTCTAAGTATTTAGCTTCTTTTAGGTAGCCGCTGACTCGCAGCAGCTTGATGATGTGGTCTATGTTCATAACTACTCCGCTTCAAGTACAGTAAAGTCCCCGTGGTCGCCGATGATGGGCTGCCCGTCGGTGTAATAGAAGATGCGTTCGTCCCGATAATCTTCTTTACCGTTCCATTCGCCTGTGGAGATGCACACTCCATAGACTATTTCTTTGGTGTCGTTCCACTGGATAGTGCAGTAGAACAGTTCGTTCACTTCTGTCATGATGGTTCCTTCTCTAAAGCCTCTAGGCGTAGCCTTTCGAGGACGTTCTGGTATGCCAACTGAACAATGTCGAAGTCCAATTGACGGGCGTATAAGGGGAGGAGGCGAATCACCTCCTGAACAGCTAAAAAGTCAAGCTGAGTCATGCGAATTTCCGGTTTAATGTCTCCGGTTTAGTGTTGTGCCCGCTGTCTCGCAGGCTTTCTTACAGATTGTGGGATAACCACAGGGTCATCGGGAATGGCTTCCACCGAAGTGAAAAGCCATTTGCAGACTACGCATTTCTTTGTGCGTAGTGTCTTGTCGGTGGTCTGGAAGGTCTCCACAGTCCGAAGACCGTGGGCACCACAGTTGGGGCAGTTCATGCTCAACCCTCTAGCGCTCGGTCAAGACCGAGCTTGTACGCCTCGTCGAACACTATTTCACAATCGCGCAGTGCACAGCCGTTTTCTAACTTCGTGTAATCGAAGTCAGCGTCGCGCATAGCAATGACATACGCCTCGATACCGGCGTGACCCGTAGCCCCACTCACAACTTCCATGAACGCTTGCTCATATACTGTGAACTCGGGAAAGCGCTGTTCTAACTCCTCAAGGGTGCTTGCTAAATGGAACGACACCTTGGCAACGTCGTCGTAGAAGTTGTCGTTACTGCTGATTGACTGGATGTAACGCAGTGCAGCACGAAGCCGCAATGCTAGTTCTTTGTCTTTCATAGCAACCCCCGCCTTACTATTTCTACGTGCGCTAACAGCGCACGCTCCTCGTTGCCAGCCGCTGCTTCACGGGCAAATATTCGTTTCAGCTCGTTGTCGCTGGCAGTAGCCAGCTCGATTTCGTATTCGTCAATCATGACAATCTCCTTAATGTCACGGCGTCTTTCAGCAGTGCAATAAATCTGCGACCCCGCATGTAGGCTCGCTGTTCTTTGTAAGATATGTACTGCCGTGGGTACAGCAGACCGTAGTCGGACATTCCGTCCATAAATGCTCTCCATTGGCGTTTAGTCATTTGTTACCTCGTCGTAGAGACTGGCAGTTTTTGCCGTGTGGTTGATGGAGTCCACCAACTCGACCCAGTTCATGTCCTCGAATGGATACCAGAGGACGGCATTTGCTTTCGCTATTTCGCTGTTGAATGTTGCTAGGCTTCCGCATATACACAGCGTGTTAAATAGCGCCTCAGCTTCGCCCTCATACGAGGAGAAGTGAAGCTCGACTGACATGCGTTTCCACTTGGACTTAACCATATACACCTCCAAAAAAGGTTCGTAGTTCTTCATAAACTCGCTTGGCTTCTGCGAGTGGCAGGGTTGCAACGTCAATGCGTTGCGGCTGTTGTGGTACAGGCGCTGGTTTAGCTGCCTGTGGTTGCTGTGGTGGGGGAGGGGAGGGCTTGACAGCTCTTTTACCGTTCCTTTTGGGCGGCATGGAGCCGTCCTTTTCCACCACTGCTGAATACCTAGCTACGTTGCGCCCTGTGCGCTTATCGAACGTTGGCGTGTTGGTTGCACGCCCTTCATTGACAAGTGTTCCTAGCAAGGAAGAAACGTTTTTGCCCGGCTCACCAAGCCGTGTAGCTACTTGTGCGTAGGACTGATCGGGGCTATCTTTAATCAGCGTCCATATCCTCGTTTTGAGGGAAGGCACGGGCACTCCCGAAGCCTTAAATGCCAAGGTCATTGCGTTCACGGTTGATCTTTCTGCAGGGATAATCCCTGCTCTAAAAGTTGTTTAGCTTGGCGGGTTTCAATCCGCACAATCCTCTGGTGCATGTCCTGCAATAGATAGTGCAGTTCGTCCAACGTAGCCCCTTGCGGGGCTTTTGGACGTGGAGGGTTTTTTCGTAAGCCGAGGCTTACTGAGTAGTGCTGTCGGGTTGTCATGCGTAACCTTTCATGCTGAGGTCAATTTGGCAGTCCAAGCTCAGCAGAGCGTTAACAAGCTCTGCCAATACGATTGGGTCTTTTGATTTGGCTGCGTGCACCAATGGGCGTTCGTGATACCCCACCCACGCTTGAACGTATGGATCGCTATGCACTGTGTCTGGAGCGAACTCCAGAACCACGTTGTCGAGGACTGCGGCTACTGCCTCCTCTGGGTAGGTGAAGAAACAATGCGCTAGTGCTTCGTTGTCGAGGTATTCCAGTCCTTCGAGCACACCTTGCTCTACATCGGACAGGATTGGGTCTGCTGTGTAGCCTTCGTATGCATCCTCATACTCGTCCATCAACTCATAGGACTTTGGTACATTGCTGTACCAGTTACCGCTTGCGGCACTTGCGTTGGTGCCTTTCGTCCAGTCGTTGTACCAGCCAGAAGACCAGTGACTGGTCGTGGTTACTGGTTTCTTTTTGCGTTCGGGAAACAGGATGCTTGCATCCATCGCATAGGTGTTGCTAAACCATACGCCCTCAAACTCAATACCTTGCTGCTTGTTTACCACCGATAAGCGCCCGTCTTCGCTCATGATGGCAAATCGGTTGTTGCCTATCATGTCCCCGAGAATTAGTTGGAACTGTTCGTTGTGTAACGTGTCGTCGGGAATGGTTCGGAGATAGTCCTGAATGAAGTGGTAGGTGTCGCTGCGGCTGGTGTCTTTACCGTTCCCCGTATGGAGAACGCCGTTGTGCATCAGTTGTGTTGTTGCACTGACTTCGTATGGGTGACAGTTACTCAGGTCGATGTGACCATGAGTACGCATTCTCCAATGCATGGCTAACTGGCGGTCATCGCTCGGCATTGCGCTGATTAAAGAGCGGGCTTCGGCTACCGTTTTAGGTAGCTTCTTGATTACCTTTAGCCCCTTGCTTGTGGCATACATGATGCCGAGACCATCGCTGTTGTGCTCGTAAAGCGATTCCAGCAGGAGAGGGGTTGTTGTGAGAACGGATTTGATTTTTTGGCTTGTGCCAGTGATAAGCATACACATGTTAGTGTTCTTTCTATAAATAAGTAAGTTTGTAAGTGTGAGCACTGAGTGTAACGTGCTCACATAGTAGTCGGCAAGGGTTAGACCTCTGCCGTTGGTCTGGGTGCAGTAGTTCCTGCACGTTGTTTAGGCACTGTTATGCCTAACCATTTGCGGAGATGCTTGTAGGGTGCACCATCTCCGGTGCGTAGCCAAGCCGTGAAATGCTCATGCCCTAGGGCATGATAGGCACCCACTTTGCAGTAGGTAACTAATGCGTGGGTAAATTCAATCTGCGCTAACAAGCGCTCCTTCTTCAAGGTGGCGCGGAATATCCGCAGTTCCACCGTTGAATAGTTGCCCTTGCAGTCGCGGCTGACGTTCTCGATTTTTAACCTACGCATCTCTTGGTAGGATAGGTTAACGAGGTTCACCGCACGATAGCGGCTGTGGTGGCTACCCTTTAGTGCCTTGGCAGGCAGCGCATCCCCTGTGTGGGACGTTGCTGCATAGGTGGACGCTTTGGAGTCTGTCCGAGCGTGGCGACCCGCAATTCCTTTAATGAACTGCGTGTTGTAGTCGTTATTGATGAACGCGATAAATTTACCAAGACTCATTGCAGTAAATGCTTTACTGTCAACGTGTATGTGCATGCCGCAGCATGCGTCCGGCACTTGCCATGCTCGGAGTGCGGAGTCGGGTTCCCACTCACCGAAGACCTTGATGTGATGCTGCAGCGACTTGGCTGCAGTCACGATTTCAAATCCCCAGAATTCGTAGTCCTCTGGCAAGCTGCCATCCCTTTTCAGCATACCATTGTTGTTTCTGCAGAATGTACGTTCTGCGTTAGATATGCAGTCGTCCAAGTAATTTGGATTGCACGCTACTTCAAGCTCAACCCCCATGGGGATTGGGGTGTTTGTATCGTGGTTCAGGCTGCCGGTGCTGGAACCCCATGAACGGAGGCGGTGGGCACCTTCCGCTTCGCAGTCCTCGTCTTCGTCCTCGTCTTCGTCCTCGTCTTCCTCTGGCTCTGCGTATGTGTGATACGCGTCGTCTGAATCCCAATAATAGGCGTCATTGGGGTGCATACGCACCTCATTACCGCGTTCGGTGTACGCCCAAACGAGGTCTTCTGCGCATGCCATGCAGTAGCTGTCGCCGTCGTGGTCTTCGACCACTTCGGAGTCTTCTTCCCAGTGCCCGCAGTCACAGAGAGTTACTTCGATTTCGTCGGAGTACGAGAGGTCGCTGTTGGCGCTTTTTAACGCCAACTTTATGTATCCGTTTATGTTGTAGGGGTACGACCCCCACTTGTTAAATAACTCCACGAAGTCCTGACCATAAACCTCACCCTTGATGCGTTGCCGCACCATCTGCGCAAATTCAGCGTAGAACTCGCGCTGGGAGTTCTGCTTTGATGCGCTGGTTGCCCATCGGTCGAGGGGGATTGGTTGGTTGAGGTATGGGAGGCGGGCGGCACGGGGTGTGTGCCTCAGAATGGAGTTTATTCTGCTGCGGCGCTCTTGCGCCTGCACCGAGTTGTTTGTGGAGAACATGGTGTTTCCTGTAAATATATAAATAAGTTGCTTACATGCTTACTTGGCATGAAGCAATGACGAAGCCGCATGGGTATGCGGCACGTTTTACTGCACCTAGATGTTAGGGCAGTGGCTTTCAACCCCGTTAGCGAGAGCTTTCAGGGTGTCGTAGTATAACGTGCTTACACGTTACATGAGCGGAGTTTTTACCGTTCCTTTTTTGGAGGAAGCGGTTGAACTCTGTCGGTGGGTGTGAAGCGCCACTGACGAGCGCTCGCATTGTGCATCGCCACGGCACCGCCCACTTTTGTGAAGGTGCCGCCATTCCAGCGGAACGATTGTCCCTGCTGTATGTTAATAAATGAGGTCATTGGTGTACCTCCCACCAGCAATTAAATTGCTTTGTCTCGCTGTCGTAGTGCGAGTACATGGTACCCGCATGCATCGACGCAATCTCATCCTCCAGCCCGTGGGTGGATGCCACCATGGCATCAATGTCGCCCCCCCAGACCCGGCGAAGTATGGGGTGTGCCTCCCCATACAGTTCATAGTGCGCCCTGTAATCAGCACACCACAGGTACATCAGCTCTACGCAATCGCGTAGAGCGTTTGCCTTTACGGCGTCGGCGACCGTGAAGGTCGCATCTTTGAAAGGGATTACTTTCATGCTAGCGCTCCGTTGTCTTTTACTGAGCGCTCTACGAGCGCCGCCAACAGTGTTGCTAGGCTGCTGTCATAAGACGCATATAGCGCCCTCACATTTTTGCTGAGCTTTACGCCCAGCATGTTCTCCAGCGTTGGGATGCAAGGCAGACCGTGGCGGTCTGCCGTTGCCAGCATGTGTGCTGCCCGTTCAGGCAGCGTGGCACGTGTGAGCATATAGTCGCTCAGTGTTTCCCACCACATGAGGCGGGTGTCGGATGTTTCGTACTCAGCGGGTACGAATCTTTCGTACTCTGTGCTCGTCCTGTCACCTGACAGGATTTCCATCAGGTTGCACCGCGCACCGTCACACACAAAGGGGCAACGCTCACCTCGGTAGGTGAGGTAATTCCACTTATCCAGAGCTAAGTGCTGGTTGCTGTTGTTTTGCTGCAGGTAGATGGCGTGGAGGTTGCCAGCCTCCACCAAGTGCCAAGAACTGTTGTACTCCTCAACCCACTCTACAGATGCGGCTATCTCAGCCGCTACTCTCGATACGAGCGCAGCGGCACGAGCCGCCTGCTCACGGTTAAGTTTGAAAACGATTTTCATTTTGACTTCCTAAGTGATTAAGTGGTGCCTGTTACGGCACAGGAATTACCGCATCAGTTTTTGATACGGAAACGAAAAAGCCACCGAGGTTTAGGCAGTGGCTTGGGGAACGGGGTTGCTAGGGTCGGCACCTAGATTTTCTAGAATTCTAGTTAATCTAGTAGTTGGACACCCAGATGACACTAAGTGGGCTAAAACCATAAGGGTTTACCCTTAGAAATCCTAGTTAAGCTAGTAATCCTAGGTTTCAAACGATAAGCAAGAATATTAGAAACGTATTTTAGAGCCTACCTAGGGTTTACCCTAGGTTTTATGAAATCTAATATTTCTGCTTATCTTAAAATGCCTATATTTACTAGTATTACTAGATTTACTAGATTATCTTACTTAACTAAAGTGACTATTGTTTCCACAATAGTGCACAATAGTGCCCAAAAAGACACGTTCTAGAAAAGCTAGTAATTTTTCTACCTAGATTATCTAGAAATCGTGCGTTTTTAGGCACTCTAGCGAGTGCCCATACCCTTATGCCGCTATTGCAGCCTCAGCCTGCTGTACTGGCTTAGCCTCAGTCCACTTAACAAATTCGCGGCACAATGCCGCTTGTGCGGCTTTCTCGCCTTTGGCTTCACTCCAGTTCGTGGCGATGCAGTTCAGAAAGTGAACCACCTCTTTCTTGGTAGGGTTGTCGCTCGGCATAACGCCGAATGATTTGAGGGACTTAATGTCCCCTTTGGTCATTAGCCCGGCAATAGCCGCCAGTGTGGGGCGATACACGCCCCGCTTTAGAGATTCCAGCGCTTGGCTGGAAGCCTGCGCTTTCCTGATTGCCGCTGGCATAAGTGCCTGCGAAATTTCGTTATGGGCGGTTTTTTGCTTACCCGCCTTTGTCGAGTAAGAAACGGGTTGTAAGGTTGTAAAAAAGTTGGTAACTTCGGTCATAGTGAACTCCAAAAATAAGTAAGTAAGTAAATAGGCTTTGGTGTAGACACTGGAAGCAATGCCTACATTCAAACCCCCTCGAATAGAGGGTTTTCTATCGCCCCAAGGAGGGCGCCTTATTTGCACCGAGGGTTATCGGCACACGGTTACTCTACAAACCGTGTCAAAACTATTCCAGCAGTTACCCGCTAGGAAAATATACGACCCATATCGTTGGTATCGTGTCTAGGGTTCCTTCATGTCGGTTTACCCTCGCAGTCTATGTCCCGTCATTCAAGTGCATTTATTACATTCGGATTTCAATTCCAGCCGCCAAGGTGTCCCACATACACGCAATGTCCAGCATTGAATGTGTGTGGCTTGCCAGCCCCTATAAGACCAAATGATTGCATCTTGACTGGGTAACAATCGTCTGCTACGTCCTGCAAGGTGTTTGCACACAATGCAAGAGGCTTTAATATGTTGTTAATGAACGACTACAGCCCCTATATGCGGTGAGTAGACTACACGTTACTCAATGCCACAAACTACACGCTGTGGCAAGCCGCTAGGCTTTGACCCGTTACCGAGCCTAGTCAGGACGCTACGATGAGCCTTCCTTCACCCTATGGATAGCGTCAACCATTTGACCTTAATCTGCTTAAAAAATAGGCACTTTTGGGCTGGCAGGGGGGTAGGGGGGGTGGGACAAGCGCAGTGGCGGCGGGGGGTGGGGCCTTAAGTCCCGCTCTGAGTGGAACCCAATTTTCAAAACTTAACGTCAACTGAGCTAACACCGTCCCCCTCAGCTTGCATAAGTAAGCACGTAAGCATAAAATACGCCCCATGACTACACTTCCCGCCACAACACAGCAGACCGATACCGAAAAGGAAGCGTTCCTTGAGTCGCTAAAGCTCGTCACGTTTAGAGCGTTAAGCGACCTTCAAGATGTAATCCACGGTAGCCGTGACCCCGAGCAACTCCGCAAAATGGTGGCATTCGGTGTCGATGCTCTCGGGTGGAAGGTGGACAACAAAAAAGACGCAGCAGATAACCTGCCGGTGTTTAACTTCATCATCAATGGTGGTGCCGTACAGGTCGAGTCCGTCAAAGCTCCGGTCACTATTGATGCCGTAGAGAACCTACCTGTGCTATCCCCAAGCCAGCTAATGGCGATCAATGCCGATCTAGAGGAACCCGATGCTTAACTACAAACCGGGTCCCACAGGGGAAAGGTTCCTCCAGTCACGCAAGTACCTCAAGCTAATCTGCGGTCCCGTAGGTGGCGGTAAGTCCACTGTAGCGCTCATTGATATGCTCAACCGGGCTATCAACCAGACCAACTTTGGTGGTGAGAGGCGTACCAAATTCATCATCCTGCGTAACACGATGCAGCAGCTCAAGACGACGATCAAGCCGTTGCTCGATACGTGGTTTGTAGAACTGCCCACCAAGCTAGGCGGGTATCCGTTGGGTCACTGGAGGCTCACGGACAATACGTTTGAGATTAAGTTCAGGCTGTCTGACCAGTCCATCGTGCACAGTGAGTTCATGATGATGGCTGCAGATACCCCAGATGACGTGCGCCGCCTGCTGTCGGTCGAGTGCTCGGCTGCGTGGGTGGAAGAAGCCCGTGAGGTCGAGGAAACGGTGTTCAACGGCTTGCAGGGTCGTGTGGCTCGTTTTCCTAGCCGTGCTGCAGGGGGTGTCGCTTACCCCGGAGTGATCTGCTCTACCAACCCTCCCCCACTAGGCGGGTTCTGGCATGGGTTCATGACCAACGCACCTGCTACAGCAGAGATTTTTATGCAGCCACCAGCCATGCTGGACGACGGTAGCTGGAATCCTGACGCGGAGAACGTGGAGCACTTAGCTCCCGACTACTACGAGAATCTGGTGCAGGGTAAACAGCCGTCGTGGATTGATGTTTATATCAAGAACATGTACGGTCCGGGCGAGTATGGCAACCCCGTGTACCGCAGTACCTTCAAAAGCAGCTTTCATGTGGCTAAGGACGAGCTGAAACCCATCAGTCAGAGCTTGAATCCGCTGATTGTGGGGATGGATAACGGCTTGCAGGCGGCTGCAGTGATTGGTCAGCAGGACGCTAGAGGGCGGGTGAACGTGTTTGACGAGTGTTTTGTGCCCGAGGACGACACAATGGGGGTGGAAACCTTCCTAGATAGGCTGCTAGTGCCTAAATTACGCAACGTTTTCCCCATGTTTAGACCCGAAAATGTGCTTTTTGTGCTCGATCCAGCCTGTTTTCAGCGCTCTCAGGTCGATGAACAGACCATTGCACAGGTGGTTCAAAGGCGTGGTTTTAAGGTCATAAAGGGGTCTACGAACAACCCAGAGACCCGAATTGGGGCGGTTGAGGGTCTTTTAGCCCGCCAAATTGACGGTGGACCGGGGTTTTTGATTGATCCGCGCTGTAAACACCTCATTAACGGATTCGAGTGGGGGTACAGGTACCGCAAAACAGCGTCAGGTTCTGGGTCAATGGTGCCGGAGAAGAACCACTTTAGCCACCTTGCTGACGCTGCCCAGTATTTTTCACTGCACTACAACGCTGTCATCAATGGCACAGGGGCGTATTTGCAGAGGTCCTCAGCACGGGCTATAACAAAACCCTCGTATGCTTACGTGTAAGCATGTTATCATGTCGCGCAGCGACATTTAACTTTAGGCGCAGCTATGCAACCTCTTGGCTTATCCATTCCCCCATCAGTAGGCACTGCGCCGCAAGGTCCAGCTCCTAAGCAGATCAATATTGGCGGCATTATGTCGGTCAAACCCTTGAGCGTTACGCTGGCTGAGGAGGCGACGGCTGCAGCTATCCAGCGGGCAGCAGAGAACCAAGCGCAGCCGGTAGTCCAAGAGCTTGCAGCGCTGATACAACGCCACTGGGCAGATGCTAAGACAGCCAAACAAGCGGTAGAACGCGACATGCTGGAGGCTGTAAATGCCCGTGCTGGACGGTATTCTCCCGACATGGAAGCTAAGCTGCGAGCACAGGGTGGTTCTCAGATTTACATGATGTTGTTTGCGACCAAGGCACGTCAGGCTAAGGCGCTGTTGACCGACGTGTTGATTGGCTCAGGTATGGAGAAGCCGTGGACGGTTAATCCTAGCCCCAAGCCGGACTTACCACAGGAAGCTGTTGGTCAGATTGTTCAGGGCATACATGAGATTGCGACACAAGCAGAAATGAGCGGTGTGCCCATGTCGGTGGATGATATTCGCCAGTTGATGGCTGATGCGCGTGACCGCATGGAGTCTCAGATTATGGAGTCTGCCCGCAGAGAGGCTAAGCAGGCCGAAATCATGCTGGAAGACTGTCTGGTTGAGGGCGGGTATGTAGACGCTATGAACGAGTTTTTGGACGACCTGACGGTGTTCAAAACAGCCTTTATTAAGGGTCCGGTGGTGCGTAACGTGCCTCAGCTCAAATGGGAGCCACAACCACAAGGTGGCTCTAAAGCCACTGTGAAGGTGTTGAAGAAATTGCTCTGGGAGCGTGTTGATCCCTTCATGATTTACCCTGCTCCGCACAGTAAGTCAGTGGATGATGCGTATCTGATTGAACGCCACCGCCTGAGCCGCGCTGATCTGAGCGCCATGATTGGCGTAGATGGTTACAACGAGGACGCTATACGCTCGGTTTTGGACCAGCATGGCAACGGCGGCTTGAAGGAATGGTTGTCTATTGACGTTCAGAAAGACCAAGCGGAGGGTCGGATTCCTGCTATCGGGGCTACCCACACTGACCTGATTGACGCACTGCAATACTGGGGTTCTGTCTCCGGCAAGATGTTGCGTGAATGGGGCATGGAGGACGTAGAGGACGACTCTAAGGAATACGAGGTTGAGGCTTGGCTGATTGGCGGGCACGTCATCAAAGCAGTTATTAACCCTGACCCTCTGGCACGTCGCCCGTACTATGCTGACGGCTATAGCCGTGTTCCGGGGGCGTTCTGGCATAACAGTCTGTATGACTTGATTCAGGACTGTCAGTCGATGTGTAACGCGGCTGCACGGGCGCTGGCTAACAACTTGGGTATTTCGTCAGGTCCACAGGTAGCCATAAACATTGACCGCTTGCCCACGGGTGAGGAGATTACGGAGATGTATCCGTGGAAGCTCTGGCAGTTTGTGAACGACCCGATGGGGTCTAATTCCGCGCCTATTAGCTTCTTCCAGCCAACGAGCAACGCCAACGAGCTGATGGGTGTGTATGAGAAGTTCAGTTTGATGGCCGACGAGTACAGCGGCATTCCTCGCTACATGACAGGCACCGAGGGGACTCCGGGGGCAGGGCGTACCGCCTCGGGGTTGTCCATGATGGTGGGCAATGCTAGCAAGGTGATTAAGTCTTTGGTGTCTAGCATAGACATACACGTAACTGAGAAGGTTTTGAAGCGCCTTTTTGATTGGAAGATGCAGTACGACCCAGAGGTAGAGTTCCAAGGCGACCTGAGTATTGTGCCTAGAGGCGCTCTGAGTTTGCAGGTCAAAGAAGCAGCTAACCAAGCGCGTCTGCAGTTCCTCCAGATGACGGCTAACCCGATGGACGCTCAGATTGTGGGTATTGAGGGTAGGGCAGCTATTCTGCGCGAAGCCGCTAAGAACCTGAACATGGACCCCGACACTGTGGTACCTCCACTGTCTGTCATGAAACTCAAAGCACAGATGGCAGCGATGGCGCAGCAGGGCATGATGCAAGGGCAGCCCCCTGCGGGTCAGCCACAGGGTCAACAGGCGCTCACAGGTCCCCAGAGTGGACAACAGCTCGCAGATGGAGCGCCAATAACTGACAATTTCTCGCCGCAACCGCAATAATGTTGACAAAACGTCAAATTACGTGTTAGCATGTAAGCATGGCAAAAATCGACGAGGTTGAACTGTTCACTACGCTCTCACGGAATTCTGCGTTCCGGGAGTGGGTAGAGCACGAAATCGCTGATGACTTTGCCGTGTTGTCCCAAGCGTTGGATATCGAGCAGATCAGACGCGCCCAAGGGCGTGTAGGAATACTGCAGAAAATGCTCAAGTTGCTGGACGATGCCCCTGCTGCCTTGATGCGCCGGGAAAATAGTTTTCACCGCTAACGTGTAAGCACGTTAGCATTTATTAACCTAAAAACCCCAATAGGGCTTAGGAGTTTGAGTATGAGTAGCAGTTTGCCAAAACAAGTTCAGGACCAGTTAGCCGCAGCCGAGGCAACGCTTGCCACTATTAACGCACCACAAGGTGCGCCAGAGCAAGTAGAGCAGGTTATTACGGAAGCACCTGAGCCAGTGAAGCAGGCTGAGCCGCAACCGCAGGTTCAGGTAGCACAGAAGCCCGCTGAGGACTTCGAGCATAAGTATCGGGTTTTGCAAGGGAAATACTCGAATGAGGTTCCTCGTTTGCATGAACAGGTCAAGACCTTGGAAGCTAATTTGTCAGCCGCTGTAGAGCGTCTGAATAAGGCTTCTGCTGAGAAAGAGCGAGCACCAGAGCTAAAGATTGCGGCAGAACCCAGAGATGTTGAAGACTTTGGGGCTGATCTTGTGAATATGGTAGTACGGGTCTCACAGGCAACTCTTGCTCGTGCGGCTCAGGCGATTGATGCAAAGGTAGCCGAGATTGACTCGAAGATTGCTGCGCTATCAGACCAACTAAAGGGTACATCCCAGACAGTGGCTGTAAGTGCAGAGCAGACTTTCTTTGACCGTCTAACTCGTGTAGTGCCGGAGTGGGAACAAATCAATGCTGACAAAGGCTTTTTGGCTTGGTTGGCAGAGGAAGACCCAGTGTACGGAGTACCACGTCAAAACGCTCTGCAACTGGCGCAGCAGCAGCTCAATGTTGAGCGTGTAGCGGCAGTTTTTAATGCGTACATCGGACCTCGCAAGGAACAAGCTCCCAAGACGGACCCTCTGGATAAACACGTAAGCCCAAAAAGCGCGGCAACTGTCGCCCCGGCACCTACTAGTAAGCCTGTAATTACACAGGCCCAAATAACGCAGTTCTACACCGAAGTGCGCAAAGGTAAGTACCACGGCAATGAGGCAGAGGCAGCGCGGCTTGAGCAGTTAATCAACAGTGCCTTAGCCGAAGGTCGGGTTCGATAGACCCCTTGAGGCGGGCTGATAGTTTGGAGTTTTATCATGGCCGTAACACGCGACAATGCAGCAGTTTTTCCCGTAACTGGTGCTTTTGCTACCACCCCTCCCGCCTCTGGCAACTTTATCCCTACCGTTTGGTCTGCCAAACTGAACGCGAAGTTTTACGCTTCGACCGTTTTCAGCGAGATTTCCAACACCAACTGGCAAGGTGACATTTCCGGCATGGGCGATAAAGTGATTATTCACACCGCACCAACCATTACCGTTAGCAACTACGTTGCAGGCGGTAGCTTGACATACCAAGTACCTACTCCAAACACCTTGGAAATGGTGATTGATAAGGCTAAAGCGTTTGCTTTCCAGATCAATGATGTTTTGGAATACCAAGCCAAGCCTAACCTGTTGGATATGTTCAGCGCAGACGCTGGTGAGCAGATGAAGATCACTATCGACTCCAACGTGTTGTATAACACCATCTTCCAAGCTGCAGCAGCCAACCAAGGTACAGGTGCAGGTGTGAAGTCTGGTGCTTACAACTTAGGTACAGCCGCTGCTCCTATTGCTATCAACGCTACCAGCGGCGATGCAAACAACGTACTGACCAAAATCCTGCAAATGGCTTCTGTTTTGGATGAACAAAACATTCCAGAAAACGAGCGTTTCTTGTTGTTGGACCCTGCTACTCGTGCGCTGTTAATGAACACCAATCTGGCACAAGCCCAATTCATGGGTGACTCCAGCTCTATGGTTCGTAACGGCAAAATCGGTACGATTGACCGCTTCACCACTTATGTAACTAACCAACTCCCATTTGCCAACGCAGGTGGTACAAATTGGATTTCTGGTTACGGTGATGAAACCTCCATCGCTGCTGCTACCAACGCTGCTAAACGCCGCGTGATCGTAGCTGGTCACAAGTCAGCCATCACCTTTGCATCGCAAATCACCAAGATGGAAACAGTACGCAACCCCAACGACTTCGGTGACTTTATCCGCTCGTTGAATGTGTATGGTTTCCGTGTGGTGAAACCTGACGCACTGGCTGTAGCTATTGTTGCGTAACGCTTGATGTAAGCACGTTAGTGCGTTAGAATAAGCCCGACTCAACATCGGGCTTATTTTTGCCATGAGACCTGTAAGCGACTTCCTCCCCAGACTAATGCCCCACTTACCGGGGTGTTCTGACGTGCTTGCATCTCAAGCGCTGGTTGATTCCGCTATTGACTTTTGTAATACCTCGATGGTGTTGCGGGAGCGCCTAGAGGAGTCTAAAACTGTGGCAGGGGCTTCGCTTTACGACCCTAGCACTCTAGCGTTTCACCGAGTTTCCCGCATTACTAAGGTTTGGGTTGACGGGCGTGAGCTTCAACCTGTTGTTGCACAGGCAGTTGGGATTACCCCTGATACGCAGCAAATACCAAGAGGGTTCTACGTTACCCGAGAAGGCACCGACGTTTTACTGAATCTTGTACCTACTCCTGATGCTGAATACTCACTGCAGGTGGAAGCTGTTTTACGCCCTGCAAGAGAGACACTGCAGTTAGACGATGGGTTGTTTGATATTTGGTTAGAACCCGTTTTAGAGGGCGCTAAGGCACGTTTGATGGCTATTCCAGATCAACCCTTTTCTAATCCAGCGGGCGCAGCGTTAGCCGCTAGAAACGCATTTACTTTGACCCAAAAAGCCCGTGTGGACGGCAGCTATGGTCGAATTTTTGGTGGGATGAAAGTATCCCCTATCCGGTTCGCATAAGGAGCTTTTATGCCAGTTTCTGCTCAATCTGTAATTCGTCGCGTTGTCGAAACGCTGCAAGATAAAACCTCTATCCGCTGGCCTGTATCTGAGCTGGTGCGCTACTTAAATGATGGACAGCGTGAGATTGTTTTGTACCGTCCAGACTCGATGGTGACAAGCGCTACAGTTGACTTAGACCCACTCAATTCTAAGCAGAGCATACCCAATAACGGCTCCAAGCTGATTGATGTGATCCGCAACACAGACGGCACAAAACGGGCTATTCGCTTGACTACCCGACAGATACTAGACGCGCAATCTCCAGAGTGGCACTCATTGGTGAATACGAACGATGAAATTCATCACTATATGTTCGACCCACGCGACCCAAAGACATTTTATGTTTACCCACCTGCTGGCAATAACAGTAGTGTGGAGTTAGTGTATTCCACATACCCCACTGATGTTCAAGAACCCGTAGATGGTGCGCTATACACCGCAGTAACAGGCAACATTAGTGTGCCTGACATTTACGGCAACATCTTGCAAGATTACATTCTGTACCGTGCATATACCAAAGATAGTGAGTACGCTGGTAATGGCGCAAGGGCACAAGCCCATTACGCTGCGTTCTCTGCTGCTCTTGGCATTGAGATTAAATCGACCATTGCCGTGTCTCCAACCACCGCTGCGACCCCCGTAGCTCCATCAGCGTAGTAGGGGCGGGCTGTGCCTATTAAGACCTGTGCGGTTATATGCAGGGCGTTTGATCCTGATGGCTTGCCAGTGGCGGGGGCTACGGTTACTGCCATCCTCAACAAGTCAGTCATTTACCAAGGGTTTGTACTCTCGGACGAGGTGGTGGCGGTAACAGGTGCTGATGGCACTGCAATACTGCACCTATGGCCGAATGCGCTGAGTTCTGAGGCGACGTACTACCGTGTACGGATAGACGTTCCAAACTACCGTACAACCTTTGCTAATGCGTATGTTCCAGATGTAGCGACTGTTGAACTACACGCTATTACCTCGCTAAATAGGTCGGGCGTACCTATGCCTAACCCCACAGTTGTAGAGGGTCCAAAAGGGCTGCGAGGCGACAAGGGCGACACCGGAGCGCAGGGTCCTAAAGGTGAGCAGGGCTTACAGGGTCCTAAAGGCGATAAAGGTGATCGTGGAGAACAGGGTGAGCGCGGAGAAAAAGGCGAGACTGGGGCGCAAGGACTGCCCGGACCGCAGGGGCTACGTGGCTTACAAGGGCTTACTGGGGCTGCTGGCGCACAAGGACCGAAAGGCGATAGAGGCGAAGCGGGTATAAATGGTGCGCCCGGTCCAAGAGGGGACGATGGTTCAGACGGTATCAATGGTACACAAGGCCCAGAGGGTCCGATGGGTCCTCCGGGTCCAATGGGTCCACAAGGACCAAGAGGCGAAGTAATAACTGTTGATGGCGTGACGTTGACAGGTCCGATGGGGCTTACAGGTCCGATGGGTCCAAGGGGCTATACGGGTGATAGAGGCTTGCAAGGAGCAAAGGGCGTAGATGGACCTCCGGGACCCGATACACAACTTGCACTGGAGTCTTGCTACTCTGACCAAGGCTTTCTCTTGACTTCGGTATCAACAGCGCTAAAAGCCATCCTGAGTTGACCATGCAAATCACAGAAGTTACCGAATCTCTATTGAAGATCAATCAGATTAAGGCGGCATTGAAAGCCGTCCTTACAGCTAAAGGGTTGAACATGAAGGGCGTTCCATTTACCGAGTACGCCAACATGATTCGACTGTTACGTAAACCGCAATAACTGGAGCGACTATGACCTCAACTGTTAAGTATTTCACCAACGTAATGCAAGGTGCGCCACAACTTTATAACGACTTTGGATGTATGACAAAGTTACTAGATGCTTGTCTGGTAGATGGGTTTAACTTACGGCAAGTGCAGACTTTAACTTACGCAGACGGAGTTGCTACTTGCACAGTAGTTGGCGGGCATCAGTACAAAGTAGGGCAGTGGCTTTTGGTTGAGGGTGTTGAGCAGCCTGAATACGAGGGTGAAATACAGGTGCGGTCTGTCACTACCAACACGTTTACCTATGTTGTAACTGGTAATCCGACTAGCCCTGCTCTTGGAACAATCACAGTCAAAGTTGCGCCATTAGGGTTTGAGCGTCGGTTTTCAGAAGGTAGCAAAAGAGCGTACCGCAGCGTCAACCCACTGAGCAAAGGCATATTTTTGCGTGTAGATGATGGTCTAGCCCCCGGATATGACCCTGTTTATGCAAAGAAAGCCAAAGTAGGTATGGCGCAAGGGATGACCGACATTAACACGGTTGAGGGGATTGAAGCGCCATTTGATCCGCTGAACCCCTACCAGAACTGGGTCCCTACTGGCTCTGGTGGAGGTATATATGATGGGTGGTACAAGTGGTATTACGCTAAAAAAGGAAACCCTTGGGAGGGTGATACATCGGGGCCACAAGAGTACAACAGACCTTGGGTGTTGGTAGGGGACGACAGGGGGTTTTACTTGTTTAATGAAATCCAGAACGACAATGGACACGCTGGCAGGATTGGCTATTGTTTTACTGATTTTGAAAGCTACCGCCAGTCAGACCCCTATAACACAATGCTGGCTGCAACAACTTGGTATTCTCCAGCTTCGACCGCTTGGGGTTGGGGTTCAGACGTCAACAACTGGTTTAACCGTTCGCTGGACTATACTGGCAAGATTTTGTTGCGCGACCATACCTTACTAGGTGGCAATCAATCAGTAGGCTTTGCTCCACTCAATACCAATAATGGTCAGACTATCAGCGGCAGAGCAACAGGTATACCGTTCCCTAACCCAGTGGATTACTCACTAATTCTGCACCCTGTTCATTTGATGCAGGCGAGTGCAAAAGGTTTGCGTGGAAAAATGCCGGGCTTGATGTGGGTGCATAACGACAATCCACTACAAGACTTGGAGGTGGTGTCTAACGTGGTTGGCTATCCGGGGCGTAAGTTCTTAATGGTTCGCATGAACTATAACAACGAAGGGGCGTGTTCGGTAATGGCTATGGACATTACAGGTCCTTGGTGGTAATACATGGCTGACGAGTACATCGACTCGGTTGTATCCCTCGTCCACTTTGAGTTGACTGAGGGGGCTACCTCCTGCATCGACGCTGCGACAGGGGCAGCTTGGGTTGGTGTTGGTTACACTGATTTAAGCACTGAGGTATCACGTTTTGGTGGTAACTCATTCTACAAACAGCAGGCAGGGCATTACTACTTTAGTACACCTGATTCAGCCGACTTGAACATGGAGGGTTACGACTTCACGGTAGAAGCGTGGGTCTACCCTTTAGAGCTTAGGGACGGGTCATTTATTTTCGCCAAGCAGACCGATACTAACCGTGCTGGTTTTGCAGTGGGGTTTATGGCTAATGGGTCGCTGTTTGCAACTTGCAGTAGCAGCGGTAGTAGTTTTGCTGGAAACGCAGAAGATATAGCTGTTGGGGCTTGGCAGCACATCGCATTAGCCAGAATGTCCGGTGTTGTTAGGTTGTTTGTGAACGGGGTTCTAAAGCATGTATGGTCAGATTCAACGTACATGAAAAACACTGCTCCGGCGACGCTTGGGGTAATGAGCGCTTCGTTTTCAAGCCAAGCTGAGTTTATTGGATATATTGACGAGTTCCGTATCAGCAAAGGTCAGTGTAGGTACTACAAGGATTTTCTGCCTCCTGACCAGCCATTCACGAATCCCGCTGCATATCCGGTTAAACCACCACTGTCGGCACGTATAGCGGAGATGACTACTGGGCGGCTATCTGCGCCTGTGCCTGAGTATTACTATAACGATAAAACAGGAAGAAGCGTTGAGAAGCCTGTTGGGTTTTTACGGCACGGTGTACCGCAGTATTTAAACCTTAATACTAAGGTTCCGTACAACAACGTGGCGTACTTTAGATTCCCAATAGCGCAATTACTGTCACATCTCCCTGCTCCAATCCGTGATACAGGTTTGACGCTTGGTAGACGAGATACGGTGTATGGCGGTGCGGCTTCACTTAAAGGGACACTGCAAGTGCGTGGAGCGCCACCAACACCTATATCTAGGACTCTGCGCCTGATGGCTGATGATTCCAGAACCATCATTTACGAAACTAAGAGTGACGCAGCTACTGGCGCATACGAGTTTCCAAACCTGAGTACCAAATTCACGTACACCATCATCGCATTGGATTACATGGGTGTTTACCGTGCATTGATAGCCACTGGGCAAAAAGCAACTTACGATTAAAGGAGTATGAAATGGCTGAACTATTTAAACCTTGGTCAAAGGGAAACACCACTGCAATAGTGAACTCTGACGCTGTTTTTACAGCCGAAGGGATGCCTGTTTGCAGGATGATTGATCCTCTAGTCCCTAACGCAGCAGAATTGATTTTGCTTGCCCCACAACTTCACCAGCTTTTAAATGAGATGGTTCAGGCGGTTATGTTGGGTAATGACCCCGCAGAAAAGGATAAAGACGGTGTGAGCTTACTGATGCGAGCAAATGGCGTATTGCGCCAACTGCCAAATGTCCGTTAGAGACTTCATTTTTTACGCAACCGCTACGGATGCGGATAAAAATATGGTGTTTGGTCAGTTGTACTCTGACCCTACACCACTGGTTGCATCCACCAATGCGATACTCGCCCAAATGCTTGCGGTGAAGCTGGATATTAAAGCTGCGATAGAGGGGTTAGGCATTGACCTGACAGGCGAGACTTTTGCTGACTATGCAGATGTTCTTGATAGGACAACTCTTGAGATTAAGCCTTGACGTGTAAGCACGTTAGCTTATAATTGTGCATCTTGTAAGCACCTCAGCACACCCATGCCTGCTATCTGCGCGGTTTCATGTCAGATTAACGATCAGAAAGGCCAGCCCCTCGCGGGCGCGGCGGTGTTTGCTACGCTCAATTCTTTTGAAGTAGACGAAGGATATGTAGCTCCTAAAACCGTTGAGGTAAAGACCGATGATTTGGGCAGAGCGGTGCTCAACCTCTGGCCCAATCAGTCGGGCGCACTAGCGTCTTTTTACAAAATAAAGATTGTTGCGCCTACTGGACAAACGCTACGCACCACTGCGGTAGTACCTGACGCTCCAACAGCGCAGCTCCACCTCATATCTGAGTTGCCGCCATTTGAAGGTAAGACGCAATCAAGAGTGTTACTTGAGTCAGTTGTTAATGCTGGTGTTGCCGTAGAAGCAAAAGCCCAGACCGCTAAAACTGCCTTAGAAGTGACTATTGCGGCTTCGCAAACTGCAGCGGCTGAGCTAAGAAGCGCTGTGGATTCAGCAAACAAAAAAGGCGATAAAGGTGACACAGGCGCTACGGGACCCCAAGGACCAGTAGGCGAAACAGGCGTACAAGGACCTGTAGGTGCTACAGGCGCAATAGGTCCACAAGGACCGATAGGCGAGACAGGACCGCAAGGACCAAAGGGCGATACGGGCGATACGGGTGCGGCTGGCATAGATGGAGATAAGCATCACGCGCATGAGCAATCTATTGCAGATGCTGTGTGGGACATAACCCATAGCCTGAATAAGTACCCCAGTGTGACCATCACGGATAGCGCGGGTGATGAAGTCGAGGGTGAGGTTCGCTACAACGGTCTTAACTCTCTAACCCTCAAATTCTCTGCCCCATTTGCGGGTAAGGCTTACCTTAATTAACTGGAGTCAACATGACCAAGAAAATCCTAGTCCACTACGACTTTTCCCAAAACGAAATCCAAAACGCCAAGATACAAAACTTGGCTGCTGACCCTTCTACACCTGTAGTTGGTCAAGTTTGGTACAACACAACTACGGGCAAGTTGGTTTATCGTGGAGCTTCTGCGAACATTGACCCAACCGCTAGAGCTAACCATACAGGCACACAAACCGCGTCCACCATTAGCGACTTTAATACAGCGGTACAGGCGATTCGCTTAGACCAACACGCTGCACCTACCGCTGCGGTTTCGATGAATAGCCAGCGGATTACCAACCTTGCAGACCCTACGGGCGCACAAGACGCTGCTACCAAGGGCTATGTGGACGCCGCTGTAAATGGCACAGACTGGAAGCAGTCAGTTCGTGCAGCAACTACCGCAAACATCACATTGTCTGGAATTCAAACCATTGATGGTATTAGCTTAGTTGCCGCAGAGCGCGTACTGGTTAAGAATCAAACAACTGCTTCCGAAAACGGTATTTATAACGTGGCTTCGGGCGCGTGGTCACGCACTACGGATGCTGATAACTCTGTAGAAGTTACCGCTGGCTTAACCGTGATGGTTGAGGAAGGCACTACTCAAGCAGATAGTCAATGGCGCTTAACCACAGATGGCGCTATTACCCTCGGCACTACCGCACTTACCTTTGCACAAATTGGCGCAGGTACAAGCTACACAGCGGGTACAGGCATCTCTATCGCTGGCAACGTAGTGGCGATAGACACAGGTGTAGTTGTTCGCAAGTTCGCAGCAACCATTGGTGGTGCTACTTCAATTGCAGTTACTCATGGTTTGAATACAACTGATGTTATGTGCCAAGCCTACTTGTTAGCTACCAACGAGTTGATAGAGTGTGACATTGTGCGTACCTCCACAACGCAAGTGACCTTTGGTTTTGCTGTAGCTCCTGCGGCTAACTCTATCCGAGTAGCGATACAGGGTTAATCGTGACTACACAGCAACTTACCTTCAAGTCGCTCCCCTCACTGCCTATCAGTGAGGGTGCTACATCTCCTGATCTTGGAGCAAACGCTAAAGGTGCGTGGGCGTGGAGTGACACCTTGCTCAAGCCGATGTACTGGACGGGTACTAGCTGGACTGCGGGGAGTACAGGCGGTGGTGGCACACCGTTAGCTATCAAGGCTGCAACCGTTAATTTCCCCGTTGCCAACTACGCACACGCTACCGTCAACGTGGTTGAACCTGCTGTAACTACTGTATCCCGAATCAATGCTTGGCTTGCCCCTAATACCGATTGGGATGCTGACGATTTGGTGGGTTATTCGGTCACGGCTGTGCCTAAAACGGGGTCGATTGACTTCTGCATCTCTGGCATTGCCCCACTGGTGGGCAAGTTCGATATTTACTATTTCTGGAGCTAAACCATGTCCCTACTGCGTAACCTATTAGGTAACTTCATGCCTCACTTTGAGGCAAGACGCACTACTGCAACACTGGCAGCTATCAATGCCGAGGTTGTGCATGACTTGAATGGCGATGCTTCTGCGCTTATTTATATAAACGGCACTGGCACGTTGAACGCCACTTATGCGGTAGATGGTAGTGCTGATGGTGTTAATTTCTTTCCGTTGCTCTGTTACCCCTACGCTACGGCATCTGTGGGCGGTACGTTGCCACAAGCTGCACAACCTTTAGTTACCGAAGTAGTAAATGCTGCTACGGTGCAACGGGCGCTATGTGCATCCGTTGCTGGCTTGCAAAAGGTTCGGGTTCGTTTGACTGCATACGCCAGTGGCTCATGCGCTGTAACTATCAACTCCGATGATTGCCAAAGTATTAACCCCTACGCGAACGACACAAAAACAGCTACTTTGATGGTTAGTGCTACCGCTGCGGTATCAACTGCGGTGACAGCTACATTACCCGCTGTAGGTGGTTTGCGCCACTATATTGATCGCATTGATGTGGTGCGCTCTGCTACTGCGGCATTAACCGCTGCCGCTACGCCTGTAGTAGTTACAACAACAAATATTAACGGTGCGCCACAACTAACCTTTGGGCAGGATACTGGCGGTGTTGGCGTTGACAAGATGCAGAGCCTTGACTTTGGCGCTAGTGGTATGGCTGCTACGGCAGCAAACACAGCGACAACAATTGTCTGCGCTGCTTATACGGGTGTGATCTGGCGCATCAACGTAGCTTACCGCTTGGGGTTGTGATGCTACTCAAAGACCTGATTACCGTAGCTAAAAACGCCCGTTGGGTAGCTTCGGTGCTTGCGCCTTCGGAAGTCACAGACTACACCTTTAGGCGCACGTTTTCCGAAGAATCCTACATCAAAGATAAGCCAATTAACGCTGCAAGACTTCTCAAAGCGGTGGCTATGGGCGAGGGCTGCGGTACAAGGTTAGGTGCTGAGTTATTCACGGTTGGCAACTACGACAACAAGGACGAAGTGTGGATTTTTGTCAATGGCATCTGCACTGACCGCAATCTGGCAATTTTCAATGCTAGGTGTTTGAGTGAGCTTTTTGAGCGCACGATAACCGTCACCCATAACGCGACACATGGGATTGTTTCCGATTTGGTGGAGTGTGCCTTTGAGCGCACGTTAGATGCGTTCTGTAATGTTTCCCGCACTGTTTACCGCGAGGTAGTGGATGAACTTTTTAAAGGTAAACGGGTCAAGCTGATAGGTCATTCACAAGGTGGAATTATTGTAGAGCGAGTGCTGAAACAGCTTAAGCACATGGAGCTTGGCATATTCAAAAACATTGAGATTTACACCTTCGGCAGTGGCGCTGATGAAGCGGTAGCTGTGAAGGGTGTAAAGCAAGAACACTTTGCAAACACGGATGATTTTGTTTCCCGCATTGGCGTATTGAGCTTCCCGCAAGTTGGCGATGTGTACGTGCGCGATAGCGTAGGTCACTTACTCAACCGTGACTACTTAGAGCATTTTGCTAGTGGTTACTTCTGCGGAAAAACCAGCAGGCTTTACCACTTAGCGCAGAGGTCAGCATGAAGCAAGAACTCTATGTTGTTAAGGCATTTTTGTGTGGCGCTTTGGCTTTTGGGTTGATGTGCTGCGGGTTTCTGATTGAGGCTTTTGTGAGGGCACTACTATGAGCGAAGAAAAAACACAGGAAGCTGTGCCCGATATTTTCGATAGGCGCGGGGACAACCGCGCTGCAAGCCAATGGGTGCGTAAGGCACTTAACGAGCAAACCGACAAGATCGACAGGCTTAGCGGGCAAGTGGGTGAGTTATACCAAACCTTTGTGAAAGCCGTACCTGATGGCGACCCTACGAGACACCATGAAGCTCACCTACTGATTGAGCAGCGCGAGGAAGAAAGGCGCGTAGCAGAAAGTTTGCAAGCAAAACTACGAGAAGAAAAGCGACTTTTTTGGTCTGGTGTATGGCAAGACATTACCAAAAATGCGCTCAAAGGAGTTGCTATTTTCATCATCGGTCTGTTGGTTCTTGGGTTTCAAGCCCAGTTTAAACAGATGGTTCTTTGGGCGGTTGGTAGTAGTACACAAACAGAGGTGAAGAAATGAGTACCCGCGCCCACTGGATTATCCGCATTGGTGGCTGGTTGAGCTTCCTTTGCACTCTGATCTTTGGCGTGGTGATGTACGTCACATTAGACGGCACTCCAAATTTTCAAGTAAGTGATTCAGTGACCACCGTTAACAAACAAAGCGGTGTTTATGTGCTGACAGAGAGCCGTGGGTTTGTTGGTTCTGACAACAGCGAACTAACGATTTATAGAACTTTATACAGACAAGGTGCTGATGACCATGCAGTAGCTATCGAGGGAGGTGTTGTTGTTAATCGCCCTGATGACTATGTAATTTTGAGGTCGGTAATCCTACCTCCGCACATTAGAGGTGCATGGTGCAGCAAGGCAGTCGTTTACTGGCGACCCATGCTATCGCTAAAGCACCACAGCCGAAGCCTTCCTGATCTTTGTTTCGAGGTTCCCCATGATTAAGTACCTGCTTGCTTTGTGTCTTGTCTTGCCCGTTCAAGCGCAAACAATCCGTATCGTTACCGAGGATTTCCCCCCGTTTCAGACATTAACCAATGGAAACATTATGGGGCCGATGTACTCCATCATGCGACGCATTTGCGAGGAAGCTAATTTCCAGTGCAAGTTCGACCTGCTACCTTGGAAAGACGCTTACAAACAAGCGGTGGATGGTGACGCAGATGTGGTTTTTAGCATTTTGCTGGAAGTACCCGAACGTAGAGAGTTGTTTTACTTATCGCCAAGCATCGTCACCACAAACTACAGCTTTTTTGTAACAAGCCGCAATCCTTGGAAATATACAGACTTGGCTAGTCTGGACAACATGATTATTGGCGCTTATGGCCCTAGCGGTACATCCATCGTAGCTCAAGAAGTAGTAAGTAAGAGAGCAGTTGCAGGATTTGAGCCTACTACGTTAATCATTGAGCCTTCCATTGTGGAGAGCTTTCACCAACTCATTATCGGCAAGTATGGCTCTAACGGTGCAGTTGTTGTAAATAAGGACGTTGGACTTGCTCTACTCAAGAAACATTCAATAGTAGGACCTAAGTTAGCTGGCGATATTAAACAGATTACCTACGGCTTTGGAGTTAGCAGAAAAGCCAAGCGGGATGATATTTATCCGCGCCTTGTCTATGGCTTACGCAGGATGCAAATGAGAGGTGAGGTGCTAGATACGCTGCGCTTCTATGGATTAAAGGCAGCAGCAATCCCATGAGCGTGATACCTCTTTCAACAAAAGAAATTCAAGACCTTTTATTTGAACTTTGCGGTGAACCAACGGAGAACCCTATGAACTACGAACAAGCATTTGCCAAACTGATTGAACATGAGGGGGGTTTTAGTAACCACCCCCATGATACAGGTGGTGCAACCATGTGGGGCATTACTGAGCAAGTGGCACGACAAAACGGCTACAAAGCCCCGATGGAAGTGATGACGCTGGACTATGCCCGTTTGCTATACAAGCAACTGTACTGGGATGCTTGCCGGTGCGAGGAATTACCCGCCGAGGTGCGTTTCCCTGTGTTTGACGCTGCGGTTAATAGCGGTGTAAATCGCTCAATCCGCTGGCTGCAACAAGCAGTCAATGAAACGCAAGATGGGGTAATCGGCCCCATGACGCTTAGAGCAGTACGCCAAAGCATCCCAAGCAATACAGCGACACGCATTAGTGGTTTTCGTTTGCTGTTTATGACCAATCAACCTAACTGGCCTACTTTTGGCAAGGGTTGGGCGCGGCGTATTGCAAGCAACTTGCAGGGTATGTAATGAGCGCCTACTCAAACGCACGACCAATATTTAACAAAGACAAAGCTGCGGTTGCTGATGCAACTTTGTTACCTATTTGTGTTGAGTTTGGCGGTGTCATTGAAACCAAAGTGCTTGAGTTTGTATTCGAGGTGGGCAAAAGCGCACTGAACTGCAAGCTGGTGAGTTTTGATGAATACGTTGGTGAAATGACTAAGCGGCACTATTGCCGTGATTTGCTGGCTAAGGAAATGATGGACATAGACCTGCACGACAAGGCTATCTATTTCCACCTCGTTGATTTCCCAAAAGGGCAGTTTTACAAGGCATCACAGCGTGTATTTGACACGATTAAGAGCCTTGGGTACGACAAGATTTTGATTGATGACCGAAACCGTAGTGGGGGTGACGTATGGGGTAAATACGGTTTTTCTGGCAAGTACCTCGACAACCTGCGGGTTAAGCATCTGGAGTGGTGACAAATGAAAACTGAGAAGCACACGATTGTTATTGACGCAAAACTGGAGTTTGAAATAGAAGCTCCGCATCAAGTTGTTGCTGTGAGTCGCGCATTGATTTGGTTGTGCGATGCACTAACCAAAGACAAAAATGCTCCGCTGAAAAAAGCGGGTTTTAACTTGGGTCAAAAAGAGGAGTAAGTCATGGATACAGGATGGTTAAAAGGTATTGCACCGTTACTTGGCACTGCACTAGCAGGTCCACTGGGAGGAGCTGCTGCGGTGTTCTTAGCAGATAAGTTAGGTGCTAAAGAAAAGACTGTCGAGGCAATTATGGAGTCTCTTAATGCCCCAATGACACCTGAACAACTTTCGGGTATCAAAATGGCTGAGATTGAATTTAAAAAGTTCCTTGAGCAAAACAAAATTGATATGGTGAAGATTCAAGCTGAGGCAGACAAGTCCGAGCAGGAAAACTTGTCTAAGCGGCACGAGTTCGATATGACTAGCGACTCTAAGCTGTCAAAAAATATACGCCCGATGACGCTCATTTTTATCTTGTTTGCGTACTCTGCATTCGCGTTAATGAGTGCATTTGATATAGACACCAAGACAGCATATGTAGAACTGCTAGGGCAGTGGGGGATGCTCATTATGTCGTTCTACTTTGGCGGCAGATCATTCGAGAAAATTGCTGCGCTTCGCAGTAACAAGAAAGAACTTTAAGAGAGGCGATCATGTTAAAAATTATCCAAACTATTATCAAGCCCAAAGCCCCTAAAAGACCTACGGTAGCTGACTGCGTTGCTGCACAAGCAATTTTGGATGCAAGGATAACTGTCCTACTGCCAAAAGAACTGCAGAATTTAACACTAGAACAATGGCAGAACTTTATCAAGGAAGCTGTAAAGCCAGTTGAGCCAGTTGAGCCAGTAGATCAACCTAAATCAGTTGCCTACACATTACAGGATGGAACTACTGTTGTAGTCGCTGGTGTAGTTCCTCCACTGACACTTGTGGGAGATTATTCATCTAGCGCTGGCTACGTTGAGTTCAAAGACAAGCTAGGGACTCTCCACAGAGTTGCGGTTCAAAAATCCTCTATACCCGCTGATTCCTGAATTGAGGGTATATGAAGCTATTTGCATTACTGTTACCACTCGCGTTTTTTGTAAACGTACAAGCAGAAGTCACGCAACTGCGTGGCTCTGTGCACAGTGTCTATGATGGGGATACGTTAAAGCTCAAAGCTGGAAACGACACCCACAAGATTCGGCTTGCGTACATTGATGCGCCTGAACTTCACCAAATGTATGGCATCGAGTCAAAACACTCGTTAGAGCAACTAACAAGGGATAAGCCCATAGATGCTACCTGCATCGGCAAAGATCGCTATGGCAGATTAATATGTACCTTGCTAGTAGGTTCTGAGGACATTAACGCCATGCAAGTAAAGCGCGGTATGGCGTGGGCTTACCTTCGCTATGCGCCCAAGGGAACGCCATTGAAAGCCTTGCAAGCTGAGGCTGAGGGTGGTAAACGTGGGCTATGGGCTGATGCTAATGCAGTAGCGCCTTGGGAATATCGTCATTCACCGAAAGATTGAACTATGAAGCTAACAATCTCTGGCTTTAATGGTGCTAATCGCGCCTTGCATCCGAAGCTAATTCCTGAAAATGTAGGTGTCGATTCGCTAAACCAAAAGCCGGGGCGTGGTGATTTACGTCCGTGGAAGTCACCCGTTACGGTGGCAACAATTCCAACGGGTGCAAAGACTATTCACCGCATGGGTAGTGATGTAGCTTCCGATACGCTTTACTGGCTTAGCTGGAATAAAGAGGTTCACATATCACAGGGCTTTGAGTCTGACGACACAACAGAACGCACGTACTACACAGGCGACGGTGCGCCCAAAGTTACGGACACAACCCTTGCTTTGGCTTCTACACCATACCCAATGTCAGCTAGGGATTTAGGCGTACCCGCGCCAGCAGCTAAACTGATTGGCAGCGTATCGGCTATCAGTGCAACCGCTGGCTCTGCTGACGCGCTGATGGAAACGGTGTTTTACGTTTACACCTATGTATCGAATTGGGGTTCTGAGGGCGCTCCAAGCCCTGTCAGCGCCCAAATAGAAAAGAAGCGCATTGACCAAGTAACCCTTACAGGATTTGCCGCCCCTCCAGCGGGTAACTACGGGATTGAGACTGTTCGCATTTACCGCACCCAGTCTGGCTCCAACGGGGATGCTAACTTTTTCTTCCTTGCAGAGCTGCCTTTAGGTGCTCAGACATTCACTGATGATGGGCGAGATTTGGGGGAGGTGATGGCTACCTCTACATGGACAATGCCCCCCGCTGATTTGAAGGGTTTGATTTCCCTGTGGAATGGCATGTTAGCGGGCATTAGCGGCTCGTCAGTGCGTTTTTGTGAGTCGTATATACCTTACGCTTGGCCGATTGCTTACGACGCAATACCGCCCGATGGAACGCCCGTTGCGCTTGGGGTGTTTGGTCAAAGCCTACTCGTTTTGACAACTGGTAGACCGCTATTGCTTTCTGGTTCTTCGCCCGAGTCAATGGATCAGCAGCCGCTAGAAATTCCGCAGGCGTGTGTATCAGCTCGTTCCGTAGTGAGTATGGGGGCGGGTGTGGCTTGGGCTAGCAACGATGGCTTGTGCTGGTACGGTGCTGGAGGTGCGCGAGTGCTGACCGCTGGCATTATGACCCGCGAGGATTGGCAATCAATTCGCCCTTCCTCGATTGTGGGCTGCATGTACGAAGGTTTGTACTTTGCTAGCTACGACACTGGATCAGGGCGCAAGGGTTTTTTAATGGACCCTAGTAACCCACAGGGGATTTACTTTTTGGACGTTGGGTTTGAGGCGATGCACTTTGATGAACTGCAAGACCAGTTATACGTTGCCGCAGGAACCAATGTGCAGCGGTGGGACGCTGGTGCGCCCATGACAGCTACCTTTAAAAGCAAAGTGTTTCGCACCCCATACCCCACAAACTTTGCATGTGGCGAGCTAATTGCAGATGCTTATCCAGTCAGTATGAAAGTGTTTGCTGATGGCGCTTTGGTACATGAGCAGGGCGTTGAAAGCAGGCTCCCGTTCCGTCTGCCTTCTGGCTTTATGGCGTGTGACTGGCATGTGCAGGTTACTACTAGCAATGCAGTGCAGGGTGTGGTTTTAGCTAACAACATGAGCGAATTGAGGGAAGCATGAGCGATTTACGCAACGACTTACCAAGCCCTTCAACCTCTAACTTTGACCAGCGGGTTAGAGAAACCTTGATGACCTACATGGGTCGGCAGGGTGATCCGATGGATAGAGGGGTGACGCTACGCGACCTGCTGGAGTCTGGTGTTGTTGAGTTATTAAATGGTGCAAAGCTCACTACAGGCAGAGGGGCACTGCCCATTAAATCAACTAACCCAGTTTCTACCGTTCCTGATTTAAGCCCGCCTCCTACTCCTACAGGGTTTAAGGTCACTGCGGGAATGAATAACATTTTTATCGAGCATGACGACCCGCTGTTTACTCAAGGTCACGGCTACTTACGCACGGTTTTATATGGGCGGGTTCGTGAAGCTGGTGCACCGGAGCCTGTATTTGCGTCTGCTGTAAAGGTTGCTGAGTTTACTGGCACGGTGTACGCCTTTCCCGCAGATTCGGCTACCACATGGCATTTGTGGGTTCGTTGGCAGACTAACGATGGCGTTTTATCATCCTCTCCAGCAGGCGGCACTAATGGGCTGGTGGCAACTACAGGGCAGGATGTAGGTAAGCTGCTGGAACTTTTGGATGGTCAAATTACTTCATCGCAGTTACATCAGTCTCTTAGCAAGCGGATTGACAAGATTGACGGACCAGCCACGTTAGCGGGTTCTTTGGCTGCTCAGATTCTTGCCGAGGCTGTTGCCCGTAAAAACAAGGACGATGACATTTCTAGGTTGGTTGCTCAGATTAGCGCATCCACAGACCAAAATGCTGCTGCCATAGTAGAAGAAAGAGAAGTTAGGACGAATGCGATTAAGACTGAGGCTATGCTTCGACAGTCACTCGCTGCTCAGTTTGGTAATGGGTTGCAGCAGGCTAACGCAGCCATTGTGGATGTATCCACTACGATTGCCAGTGCTGATGAAGTCCTTGCACAACGCATTACTGCATTGGGAGCAAAGACAGAGGGTGACTTAGAAGCAGCGATGCTTACCGAGCAGACTGTACGCGCAAACGCTGATTCTGCCCTTAGCACCCGTGTAACGACCATGCAGACTGATGTGCTTGGGCTGTCAAATTCTCTGCAAGAGGAAGCTACGGTTAGGGCTGAAAAAGATGGTGAATTGTTCGCTCAGTACAGCGTCAAAATTGACCAGAACGGGTATGTAAGCGGCTTTGGTCTGGCTAGTGAGTCTGTGTACGGTGGACCCACTACAAGCCAGTTTGAAGTTCGGGCTGATAGGTTTGCCATTGCCAGCCCATCGGGTCCGGGCGTTGAGCCGTCAACCCCGTTTATCGTTCAGACTACACCAAAGATTCTTAACGGGCAGAACGTGCCTGTAGGTGTTTACATTAAAGATGCGTTTATCAAAAACGGGCAGATCACAAATGCCAAGATCGGCACTGCTGCAATTGACGATGCCAAGATTGCAAATTTAAGCGCAAGTAAACTTTCTGTTGGTGATGGTGTTGTAGGTGGCAACTTAAAGAGTATCAACTACACCAATACATCGGGTTGGCAGATTGAGCGTACTGGTAATGCTACTTTTAATAACGCTACAGTGCGCGGCACGGTGTACGCCAATGCGGGCACTATAGGCGGGCTGACGCTCACTAATGGCTCTATCCATAGTCCGGGTTCGCCCACACCGCAAACAGCGGTTAATACGGTTACTACGCTGCCAGCACCTACGTTCAAAGATGTATGCGTGGGTGCAAGTCATACCTTGTACCTTGGCACTGATGGCTCAGTATATGCGGCTGGTGCGCTAGTAGGAAGTATTGCCGTTGACCATAAAGGTAACGTATCAACGCCTGTAAAACTGCGTGGCTTGAGCAACATTGTGAGTATGTCTGTTGGACTGTTGTTCTCAGCCTTTTTGGATGCAAACGGCAAGGTCTGGATTACGGGTCCCTTCACTACGGGTCCTGATGTGGCGCTGTTTTCACCCGCTATTTCTTCGCAGATCGTAGAGATTTCTGCTGGTAAATCGTTTGTTGTTATGCGTGATACTGACGGCTACGTTTACCACTACGGCGCAGATCGAGAACTTATTTGCCCGAACTCTCCGACTGTGTTTGGTTTAGCCAGAATTGAGGTTGACCGAGTGGTTCGTGTATCCGCTGGATGGGATCACGTATTACTTCTTGACGAAGATAACACGCTATGGGCTTGTGGTGGCGGCAGGCAGGCGCGGGGCGTTCCCGTTCACGCTTATGTGACAGGCAATGTGCGCCTTAAAGATTCTTGGCGCTTGCCAAACCGTGTTGCTGAGCATGTTGTCAACATAGCTGCTGGATACAACTCTACGTGGTTTACCAAGGAAGATCATTCGGTATACGGCATTTCAGATCAGTTCCCCATCAATAGTATTGAAGTTATACCGGATGGGTACTTACCTTCCACAGATGAAAATCCTTACCCACTGAGCCGAGTTATTGACCCGCCAAACCCACAAGGGGTGTTCACTGATCCTATTGTTTATGCGTCGAAGTTTCCACTGGATTACTTCTCGCCTGCGGAGTTGGTTTATGTAGATGGCAAGGTATTCGGCAATCGTCAAGTACGTGTTATTGACTTGCTGCCTGATACGGACACCGGATACTCCAACAGGGCAGATACGTTTAGCGCGGTGGTTATTGGCGGCAATAGAGTTATTTTGCCGGAGGAGCTATCTAACTTTAACGCCTCCTCTTACGGGGCAAAAATATCCGTAGGCGGCATGGGTAAGCGTGTATCCGCAATGGTAATGAAAAACGGTGGCGTGGCGGCTTGCGGTGATAACCGTGACAGCCAATTGGGTAACGACAGCGCTCCTAATGACGGGGTAGTGCCCTACGTGTTTATTACTCGCGCAGTGACGCAGTTCACTACTACCAGCTATGTAGATAGCCCAGACGATCCGTTTACAGGCAGGGGTTTTAACCTTAAGTCCGATGGCTCATTTATGTTTGGTGACGTAAACGCAGAGCGCTTGATGTTTACCAACGGCAAGATGACCTACAGAGGTTCTATAGATGTTAAGAGTTCGCTTAACCCCAATGCCTCTCGCATGGAGATTACTGACACTTGCATCAAGGTGTTTGAGAATGGGCAGCTACGGGTTCGCATTGGATACTTAGGTGACTAATGACATTCGGTTTTAAACTCTACGGGACGAACCTAAAACCTAACGTCAATTTAGACGCTTTGGGGTCAGAGTTGGCTGCCGCTAAACAGCAGCAGCCGCTTTTGCTTAACAACATATTTATGGAGCTAGATGTTGTACTAGCGGTTGCAGCAACGTATTTTCTTACGCCAGCAGTTTTCTGGTGGGGCGGTTGGTTTGCGCCCTACTTTGCACGTCGTGACGGAAGGTATGCGACAAATTGGACTGGTGATTTTATTAGCACTGAACCATACCCCCCGACCATACAAGACCCGTTAAACAAATTGCATTTAGACCGAAACTACGTTCCGTCTTACTACAGGGATGCGGTTAAAGCGCTCAACGACCATCTAATAAACATAGAAGCGCTCGAAGGGAGAATTAAGAACGCCTATTGCACCATCTACGATAGTCGAACTATTGCGTGGAATCAGGTCGATATGTTCTTGGTGCCTGCTGGATTAGCAACAAATCGCTCGTACCCTTACTTAGCAGGACGAACATTGAGGGCTACGCAGATGTTTGTTAATACGCACCCGCAAGATGGAACTGGTGAAGCGGGTAAAGCCCTTGCGCCCTTATTAGAAATTAGCGGGACTAACGTCACTGTCTCTGGTGGCAATCGTGATACTTACGTTATGGTGGTGATGCAATGAGTGAGGCTTATGGATTTACAGCTTCCAATCAATTTGGGAAAGTTCTAGTATCCAGCGATACTAAAACCCTGCACTTTATTGGTAAAGCAGTTTTATATAGAACTATAGTAAGTTCTAGTAACTGTGGAGGCATGTACCGTTGGGAGTTTTTGATTAACTGCATAGATTACCCTACGCCTTTTATGACGGTTAACGGGGGGTACACAGGGGTTACCGCAGTGAGGTCTAGCGATATTGGTTGGAAGATCGAAATCATTTCTACTTCACCCACAATCCCAGAGGTTTACGTTTTCGCGCCAGCCAGAAGCGCAACTTTCACAGGCGACTACGGGGTTCAGGTTTTTAGAAATGACGGCAGCTTGTCGTTTGATAGCCGTGGTGGACCATTATCGTTACTAGAAACAAAGATGGTGCAGCCGTCTACAAACCCAAGGAGTGCGGCTATTAGTGGTAGTCCTTGGGAGTGTCGTTCTATGCCTAACAGTTCCCTAACTCCCGACACGGCTTACGACTACTACTTAACCCCTTTTGCCGAAGGAGTGAAAATTATTTACCACTATGCGTCAATAGCGCAGGCAGAACGCGAACAAGAGTTCACAACAGGTAGGTGGTCTGAGGGCGGTAAAGCCGATAAACGTGAATACGAGTTGTGGAGTACCTACTGGGCATTTTACCGTGCGGGGCTTAGAATCAGAACGACTCCTCTTGGGTATACCATAGCCGAATGCGGGTGGGTTCCAGTCGATGCAGGGTGCCACCAGCGACGTTACGAAAGTGGGCGCTCGTTTTTCGGCATTGGAGTTGGTGGTGGAGGCACATCAGCCGGAGGGCGATGGCCGTTCCAGAATGAAACGCTGAACCTACAGCCTACGCTAATGATGATCTCAGATGCCAATCTGTACGACGCTGGATTACAGCCGCCAAACGAAGGGGGCGGTGGTATAAGTCAAGAAGGCGGTTCAGGCTCATGGGAGAGTATGACAGGCACACCGTTCTACATCTACACTATAGAGGGAACGTACTCGTTCTCTCAACCTGAGTCCTTACTTAGAGCTTTTGTGATTGACCAGAACACACACGCAGCAGCGCAACCAAGACCACCAGAGTTCCCTAATGACCCTGTAAGCGTTTTTTCCTTCGACCCTGATACAGCTAACATTAGAAATGTGGGAGTCTTAACACGTCCAAATATGTTAGATGCTTTGCAGTATGAGGGTGACTTTACGGTATCGACGTGGGTTTTTTACACGGAGGAACTTCCCACGGAACCACCAACAAGTGAGCTGCGTAGAACTTTAGACGTTCAATTGAGTCCATGCACTTTCTTTGGTGAGCAAGTTAGATTCACTGCTCCGAGCGTAGACGGTGGCGCTCCCATAATAGGCGACACTAACGTAGCAGCACTTGCTAACCATTGCGATGCACGGTACGCAGTGGGGGATTGCACAGATTTATGGGATGTTCGGATTACGCCAGCGTACATCAGCGAGGACCCTAATTCCCCACCGCTGTACGGTAAATATTTTGGCAGCTACAAAATTCGTATCAACGGCGTAGTTACGCAAGTTTCTAAGTTGCCGATTGATGGCATATTCCCTGATGGCATGGTGTTCCCACCGACACCGACAAGGTAGAGCTATGCAAGCAATTGACTACAGGCTTTTAAAATTGTGCACGTACCACGATGGCAGGGGTATTACTTGTAGCGTATTTAAGCGCTATATGGATGGTGACGACCCACGGTTTGACGAGGTTCGTTTCTACATATTTGTACCCGATGGGTTCAATATTGATGCGGCTATCCGCGACCACATAAAAGATTTAACTTGGACTGAACACATAGGAGATTGATATGGCTGAGATTAGAAAAGCGGTTGAAGGAGACGTTAAGGCACTTATTGCCCTTTTGTACGACATGCACGACGAAACGGAATACAAGTTTTTTAAGGTGAACGAAACCAAGGCTCGTTATGCACTGCGTCGGTGGGTTACTCAAGACGATGCAGTTATCTTTGTGGCAGAAGAAAATGGTGAGCTAATAGGTGTTGTTGCAGGCTCCGTATTCACGCCTTGGTTTAGCGACGACAAAAAAGCTATGGAGCAGTTGTTGTTTGTTAAGCAGGAGCATAGGGGCAGCGGTGTGGCTTTTACTCTGTTCGAGAACTTCCTTGAATGGGCTAAAGGGCAGTGCAATCATGTTTCCGCTGGCGTAACTTCATCAGTTGGAGGTGCCGCAGAGAGCGTTTATAAGCGATTTGGTATGAGTTACACAGGCAGTAACTTTGCCATGCTCTTGAATGTGTAAGCATGTTAGCGCATAATATGGCATTTCTTATTAGGGTGACTATATGACTCCAGAAGAACGCTTTTTAAGTGAAGGTGCTGCTTATTTTGGTATGCGCCTCATATACCGCAACCAAGACGTTGGTGTTCTAAGTTCTAGCGGATTGGTTTTACTGGACGAGGGTGAAAAAATCCTTGCCCGGTTGGAGAACATTGTTGACGTAGAGCCTAAGCAAGCTACAGCGAAGAAACAGCGTGTAGTAAAGGCTTCGGCTACAGATTCTCTTACGCCTGTGCTTGGTGCCGACTTAGACAACCTTCTGGCTGATATTAAGTAATCGTGCATCAAATCGTAATTAACCCCGCACGGGTGTTCTCATTCGTCAACGCTAGAGAGCCTATAGTGGCTACAGCGTCTATGCAGGGTATTGGTTTGGAGAACGATGGTGAGATGGTTGCTGGTGTTGTCTTTGAGCGCATTAACGCTTGTAACGCATGGGTGCACATCGCGCTTGAGGACGGGTGGCTGCACGGCTCCCGTGAATTTCTACGAGCCTGCTTTGCGTACCCGTTTCTGCAGCTCAAGCTTAAGAGACTGAGCGGGTATGTTGAAGCTAAGAACACAGCCGCCCGCACACTGGACGAGCATCTAGGGTTTAAGCAAGAAGCCGTACTGCAAGGTGCAGCGCACGACGGCGGTGATATTTTGATCTATGTGATGCACCGAGAGGACTGCCGCTATGTCTAGGTTCCATAAAACCGAATTTGATTTCTACCCTGAACACGCATTTAAACCTCGTGGTGATGGGCGTATGACTCTTGAAGGTGGTGGCGGCGGTGGCGGTAGTAGCGCACCTCCTCCAGACCCTGCGTTAGTTGCCGCACAGATTAAGTCACTGGGCATCCAAGACAAGTCCGTAGAGCAGATCATGCGTATTACGGATCAAATGATGCCGACCATGATGGAGCAGCAGAAGTTTGGTCTTGACACTGCTAAAACTGCGTATTCACAAGCACAAGCAGACCGTGAGTGGAGTTTGGGTAAGCGCGGCAAGCTCGACGAGCTGCAAGCACCAATGCTGGAAGAAGCTAAAAACTTCAATGAAAGTGCGCGACGTGGACAGATGATGGACGAGGCTAACGCAGATGTAACTGCAGCGTTTAATGCGGCACAGCAGCAACAGCAACGTGGCTTGGAACGTAGGGGCATCAACCCTAACAGCATGAAGGCGCTGATGGCAGATAACCAAGCATCGCTCGCTCAAGCGACTGCTAGAGCGTCTGCAGGGGCTAAGGTAAGTCAAGCAGCTAAGGCTGAGGGGTTGGCACTTAAATCCAATGCAGTGAATATGCTGAGTGGCTTTCCAGCTATGGCGTCGGCTAACACGGGCAGTGGGTTCGGTTATGGCACCGCAGGTATCGGTCTGGCTAACTCGTCGTTTGGCGGCATGACCAACGGCTGGAACCAAGCCGGAACGATGGCAGGGCAGATGGGTAATAACGCTACCAATATGTGGAACGCACAGGCTAACTACAAAAGCTCTCAAGATCAGGCTGCTAACTCCGGTGGTGGCGATTTGTTTGGCACCATGCTCGGTATCGCTGGTGGAGCGGTTATGGGTCCCTTGGGTGGTATGGCTGGTAAAGCCCTTGGTTCAAAGATGGGGTGGTAAAAATGAGCAACTTCAATCGTAGTTTTGTAAACGCCATCCCGCTTGGGATGAAAGCCTCAAACGACTGGCAGGCCAACGAACGAGCCGACGCGCAGCTAAAGATGCAGCAAGCCGCAGAGGCTCGCACCCAAACCAAGTTTGACCAAGAGCAAGATACCTACAACAAATTACAGGTCTTGCAGAAGCAGCTCACCAACCCTAACGCTGACAACTACAGCTTAGGCAATAGCGCTACGGAGTTTGCTCCGGCGATTGACGCGCCGATGAACATCAATGACAAACTGCCGGAAGTACCACAGTTAGGACTTACTACTGGGGTCAAGCTAGGCGGCGAAGGTATGAAGGTGCAGAGTGGTGAGGGTATGCAACCTAAGCAGCAGTTGGGTCTTGCACCCGCTAAAAAGCTGACAGCTAACAAAACTCCAGAGCGCGGTGCAGCTTCCAACATTCTGGCTGAAATGGCGATACTCAAGGGCGATACAGAAGGCTTTGCGCGACACAAGCAAACTGCAGCAGACTTCGACTACGAGGACGGGTTCAACGGCCACATGAAAACTGCGCTTAGTGCAGACGACAAGCAGCGGGCGGCTTTGTTTGACCCGCTGGTAGGGTACCTCAACGACAACAATAAGCAGATAACGATGGGCGACCCAGACGCTAAAGGGTTCCGTGACTTGGCAATCACGACCGCAGGCGGCAAGGCTATGTTTGCACGTTTGTCCAAACAAGACCAAGCCAAGCTCTACGCAGCGCACATGATGATGGAGTCAAACCCCACCAAGGCTATGGCGGTGATGCAGTCGGTGAACAAAGACCTCGCAGCCGCTATTGCATCGGACAACGGGATTTACAAGACTCTGGCTGATGCCGGTAACGACGCGGCTGGTAAACGGCATACAGCACAGCACCAAGACGCCACACTTGCTGAGACAGCCCAGTATCGTAAAGGAGTTCTGGCTAATGCGGAGCGAGGGTTGAAGCTACAAGAAAACCGTGCAGATAGAGAGAGCTGGGAAGTTATAGGTACTGACCCGGAGACTGGTAAACCTGTGCTGATGAATAGGTACGATGGAACCCAGAAGTTCGGGGATGGTAACGTGATATTAAAGGGGGGTAGAGGTGCTGGAGCCGGTGACGGTAAATTCCGTCCAGACCCTGAACCCGGCACTACAGGGACAATAAACAACCAACGAGGTAAGTGGAGCGTGGATGGTAAGTTTTACCACATTGACGCAGATACAGACCCTATGGCTACCTTAACCGCTAAACACCCGAACCTCGTGCGAGAGTTCGGGGACAAGCTCAGCATTACCCCCGATGGGCGTGGAGTATTTATCGGCACAGCCGAGGACTACGAACGTATGGGTGGGCGGGTTACTGCGTTTGACTACAAGAACCCCAAAGACCTCAAAGAGCTTTATAACTCGCTGCGTACCCAGAGTAAAGGTGCGGCTTCTGCGGAAGAACAAGCACTTGCCTTTAGTAAGTCCGGGGCTGTACCGTCCAGAAACACAGGACTTACTCGGTACAAAAATGGCGACGAAGATGCAGGTTTTGGTACAACCACACGCGCTATGGGGCAGCCCCCTAGCATATACGCTGGCGCTGCTGCATGGGAGCAATACCGGCGAGAACAGGCGGCGCAGCGCGGGGTGCCCATATCAGCAGCGCCGTTAGACGGGCAGCAGCACGCAGGTTTAAATCTCCCATACCGATACAACACAGCAGGCGCTTCACGATAAATAAAGGACGATAGAAACATGCCATACGAATATAACCCGGAAGGTTTTCTGGCGTCGATTGACCCACTGCAGGTGCGGGACACTACGAAGTCCGGCAGCGCAATAGATAAATTATCCGCTGCAACAGACCGTATGCAGGGTGGGCTATACGGGCTGGGCGAGGCAGTTGCGGGCAGAACTAGTTTAGGTGGGTACTTCCGTGATGCGCGGCTAGATAATCAGCTTGATGCCGACGTGATGGACCGAAAGATTGATGAATCTGGCGCTATCCGTAGCTACAAAGACGTTGACGGGGCGATGGATGCTGCTCGTTACGCTGGTAATCTGGCGCTAACTTCTGCGCCTTATATGCTAGGTATTATTGGTGGAGGTCTTGTAGGTGGTGCCCCCGGCGCTTTAGCTGCGGGTTCTGTACTCGGCACCTCTGACGTTTTAGGGAACCAGCGCGAACAAGCGGGTGAAACTAATCTTCTTACCGCTGCGCCTCTAGGTGCGGCTTATGGCGCTGCTGATGCGTTACTGGGTATTGGTGGGTCTTTAGGACGCATGGCAGCAACTAGATCGCTGCGTGGTTTTGGTAGCACTGGCGTAAGCGCGTTAGATAATGTGGGTGCTAAGTACCTAGACGAAATGGTTGGCATGAAAGGCGTAGCCGCTCGTGCGGGTGCGGCTATGGGCAAAGGTGCGCTGACCGAAGGTATCACTGAGCCGTTCCAAGAGGGCATGAACCAGCTTGGGCGTATGTCGGTTGACCCTAGTGAAGACTTTTATAACGAGCGCTCAGCCGAGGCGTTCCGAGAATCCGCTATTGGCGGTGCACTATTAGGTGGTGTGTTTGGTGGGGTTACTGGCTTGAGTATGCCCCGACCCTCCGCAGCGCCATTGGCAGACCCTAACAACTCGGTGGACGTGCTTGGCGGTCAAGAGCCGTTAGGGTTACGGGTCCCAACGAAAGACTTTATCAACGAGCATTTTGGGCTTAACCGGACTCCTTATGCCGGTAAGGACTATGAAAAACAGTTTGAAGCCGCTGTCTCCGCACCGTCGGGCAACATGGTGCCGGACCCAGAGACTTACTTTGAGACCCCTGAAACTGCTATCGAGGACGTACAACGTCGCGCTGGAATATTAGCGCAGGAGCAGGCTTTAGCTAAAGAGCGAGCCGCAGCCATTGCAGCCGAAGCGGAGCGCTTACGGGCAGAAACCCGCGAGGTTCACGAAGCCTTCGGAGTTGAGCTTGATGCCAACGGAAACCCTATAAACGAGTCTGCCCGTAAGTCAGTAGATAAATACGTTGCACCCTACAAAAACTTGGTTGAGTTACACAAGTCCGGCAAGATAGACGACGCACAGTTTATTCACATGGCCGGAGAGCTTAAGCTTGCTGCAGAGAATGGAGCTACAGGCACCAAACCCGCCGCGTCCACTAAAGCCGTGCTTAACCGCATAGAGGAGCTGATGGCTCCTGCACCTGTGGTAGAACAAGCTGCACAACCTGCCACACCAACGCAGCCCCAGTCGGGTTTACAGGTGCCCGGAACACAGGCTCCTGCACCTGCGGTAGAACAAGCTGCACCAGTAGCGCCCGTAGAAGGAACGGTAAACAAAGCAGCCGAGCCTGTGGCTCCCCCCGCACCCAAAGCGCCTACGGTGACTTACAAACGCAAGCTGGAACGCCCGCAGCAAGATGCCGCCACAGTGCAGCCAACAGTAGAAACTGCGGCCCCTGTAGTACCGGCAGCGCCTAACAAACCAGTCAGAACCAAAGAGGATGAAGCTAGGTTCGCTAAGCTTTCAGCCGACCGTGCCGATGAGGTTGCAACGCGAGTTAAGGATAACCATAAGGCAACTAAGGGCACCAGAGCGCGGCTGGCTATTATTGACCACCAGTTGGAAAAACTTGGCGAGGGTGCCAAGGGTGTCAAGGGCAAATTGGTCGAGAAGCTTGAAGCAGAAAAGGCTGAACTGGAGCAGCAGGTTAACAAGTCGCTTCCGGCTTCTGCAGAGCTGCATGAGCACCTAAAAAATGTGATGACAGGCCTCAAACGCCCAAATAAGCAGGGGAAGGTGTCGGCACGGAATACCATGATGTTTAACCGCTTTATGGCGATTACTGGGATGGGCCTTGACGATAAAGGCGGGCTGTATCAGGCGCATACCCCAAAGAGCTATGGTGAAGTTGCTGCGTTGGAAGGGGTGTCAAAACAGGCGGTACAACAATCAGTTGACCGCTTCAACATTAGTGACTACGCACTGGGGCGCATCTATGCGAGTATGGCAGAAAAACCCGCAGCGGCACATAGTGCCTTTGAGGTGGTTGCTCCTGATGCGGAGGTTGATAGCGAAGCCGAGCCGAGTTCAGCTCCAGAGGCGGGCAGTGCGGATAGCTTCGATTCCACCTCCGACGATGGGCTGACCCCCAAAACCGCGACTGAAAAGCTAACTGGTGTGAATGTAGGCTCACTCGTGCAGATTCTTTCAGACCCCGGATACGGCGCTGCAACTCTGCGCTCCGACGTCGAAGCAGAAGACTACGAACGTGCGGAGAAATCTGCTAAGGGCCTCAATCAACCTGCGTGGGGGGTTGTTTGGGCGCAACGAGAACTTGACACCGTAATCTCTGCGGTAGAGCAGAAGGAAAAATCTGCAGGCATCGACCCTCGGAAAGACCGGAGCTTAGACGACGCTGAATCAATACACGCAGCAGTGAAAGCGCGTGACGCTTGGGTAGAAAAACTGTCTGAGGTACTAAAGCGCACTACCTATTCTGCCAAGCAACAAGAACTGGTGCTTGCTGCGGTTGCGCGTAAAGTAGATAAACGAAACCGCACGGGGGGCGTAGATTCTGACTCCGATGATTCTAGAGACAATCCTGCAGCTATATTGCCCGCTTTAAAAATCCTAGATGCAATCCAAAAAGAGGGTGTCGCACGAAAACTTGGAGGTCAAGCCGGGGTTGATAAACTCCGCGAGAAAGAAGCTGCGCGTAAAGCAGACGAGGAAAAAGCCGAAGCTGCACGTAATGAAGCCGAGGCTAAGCGCGATGCGGCTTTTGCGGAAAAGCGGAAAGCTGAGGCGCAGAAAGCGACAATGAATGCGCTGGCAAAGTGGGCAACTACTTCCGCAGGTGCTAACGCAGCGGCAGACTGGGATTTTTACAAGAGCGAGGCAACCCCTTCATTTGACAACCTTCCGGCTCAGGCGAAGATAGAATGGCTCTTATCCGTTTACAAGTTAGAGGAACACGAACAAAATGACCAGTCAACCATCAAAGACCTCCAGCGAAGTTTCGAGCGTGGAAGCGACTCCATACACGTACTACCCGCCGGGACACCCACTCAGAAAACCGATGCCCAAGGAGTCAAGGGCAGAACTGGGGAGGATACTGCACATGGCCTCCGAAGCGGGGATGATAGCACCGGACCCAAGCTTTCTGAATCCAGACCTACCGAGAAACCCACCAAAGTAGAAAACCGCGAACGCGCATCTGACGCTGAAACCAAGCTGGCCAGCTTCCCTGTCGAGGTGCAGGAAGCTGCTGAGGCTAAGTGGGACAATGACTACAGTGAGGGGTTGCCTTGGAGCAAACTGACCGAAGCCGAGCAAGGTAGCTTGGCTGAGGCGTATCAGGCTGACCAGATAGCGGAAGACAACTACGAAGAATCCAACGCTTTCCAGACCGCCGCCGAGGGGGTTCAGGACGCCCGTGCGAAAGCTGAACCAGAAGTTAAGGCTAAGGGTAAAGAGAAAGCCGATAAAGCCGCAGTCAAGTATTCCAAAGCGAAACAGTCTGAGGGTTCTGATGCCGCCGCAATCACAAAAGAAATAAGCGCCTTCATGCGCTTGGGGTCTCTTGGTAACAAGGTCGTCATCGTGCAGTCGGTATCTGATCTGCCCACAGGCATCCAGCGCTCAGTCAACCCTGATGCTGACGTCCAAGGTTTTGTGGTGGGAGGCAAGGCATACTTGGTGGCTGACAACATTGCCCCCGGCAAGGCGCGTGCAGTGTTCATGCACGAAGTCGGGTCCCATTTGGGGCTAGAGAACTTACTAGGCAATTCCAACTACGCAGCGCTAGTCGCCAAGGTCAAACAGTGGGCGGCTAATAACGACAGCTCTCAGGAGTCCAAGCTGGCCCAAGCCGCACAGCAGCGTGTGACGGATGCAGGCACCGACGCCACTCAGTCCGACACCGAGCTGCTGGCATACTTCGTCGAGGAAGCCGTAGCCGCCGGGGTTGATCCCACTGCTACCAAGTCTAACACCGAGTTCGGTCGCTGGTTCCGCACGCTATGGGCGGCATTCAAGACCGCCATGCACAAGCTCGGAGTGAACCCCGACAAGCTAACTGCCCAGAACGTGGTAGATATGGCCTACGGCGCAGCTAAGCTGGAGTCCACGGGTGCTTTTCACGGCACTGCTGCTAAATTCCGTAGGTTTGACCACAAGTACATGGGGTCCGGTGAGGGCGCTCAAGCGTTTGGATGGGGGTCGTACTTCGCTCAGGCACCGGGAATCGCCAAAGGGTACTTCACTAAAGATGTGGCTCAGAAAAATCAGGTTGATGCAACTGGCTCCTTGGAAGGCGCACTCATGCGCGTGGACTTCAACATCGCCGATGACGAGTGGCTGGACTTGGACAAACCGTTGGGCAAGCAGAGCGAGAAGGTGCAGAAAGCCTTGGAGAAGCTGCGAGCGGTATTAGATAGAAAGGAAGTGGGGGAATACGCCTCGGACACCACATTTCTAGAGGACTACTTGGAGCGCAAGAACGCCGACTGGGACGAACTGACCGGCAGAGAACTTATCGGGACGTATGAGCGCCCGGGCCTTCTGCCCTACGCCATCAACGAAGGCGTTTCTTTTGGTGACCTCGGAGCAGACGGGGAATACTACAAAGCCGCCAGCGAGTACCTAGACTCCATCGGTATCAAGGGCAGTGCGTTCCTAGACGCGAACAGTCGAGACCGTGTGGCACTTGAACAAAAACTGCGCTCCGTAGAACGGTCTATAGAAAACATAAAAAATGGAACTATGCGCCGTACAAGTCTCAGTGGGGAGGATTGGCTAGCGGGCTTTGAAAAAGCGGCTGAGGATATTCGCGCCAAATTGAGTAAACCCGCAACATTCAACCGCGTTGTCTTCAACGACAAGAACATTCAGCGGGTTAGCTCCATGACGGCTGCCGACCGTAACAGGGTGTCGTTCTCCAAAGCCGCACCCATCAAAGGCAACCCCGCTGCCGCTGCGCTAACCCCACGCTGGCAGTCATTCATTGACAACGCCAAGGCTACAGGCAACTGGGCACTGGTGCGCGGTATGTTGACCACCGACCTGATTGGTGCTGCATCCAAGGTACTTGACTCTGCACCTAAGTACCTGAAAGCCATGAACGACATTATCGTAGAGCGCACCAAGGCAGAGCGTGATGTGGGCGTGGTTGTGACCGACTTCAAGAAACTTTCAACTTCGGAACGTGCTGCTGTTAACGCATTGCTGATGAAGTCTACTATGAGCAAGAAGTGGGCGTTCTCACCGGACTGGGTGAAGAACGCTGATGGAACTAGCATTAAAGCCGACGAAGATATGGCTAAGGAGTTTCGCAAGATTTCTGATAAGGCACAAGAGGTAATTAAGCAGGTGTTCAAGCATGGGTACGAAACCATGACTGCAATGCAGACCGAAGTGAACAAGAACGTAGCTTCTGAGTACGATGCTGTAATTGCTCAGCTTGAAGTCGATGGCGACACCGAAGGCGCAAAACGTGAGAAGGCTAAAAAGGCTAAGTCACTGCAGGACTTCCAGACACTACTGAACCAACGTGCAGCTTGGCCGTATGCACCCCTGCGCCGTTTTGGTAATCATGTGGTCATGGCTATGTCTAAAGAGTACCTTGCCGCTAAAGACGCTAATGACTCTAAACGTATGCAGGAGCTGGAGAAGGACGGCAACCACTACCAAGTTGCCTTTGCCGAAAACCGCGCTGCTGCTGCACAACTCAAGGCTCAGATGGAAGCTGTACCAGCCTTTGCAGCAAGCAATGGTGGTTACGCCGACAACTTCGAGCGTCTGAGCCAAGCCGATAGCATGATGGGTGGTCGGGATATGTTGTCTGCGTTCCGTCGCTTGCGTAATATGGCATCGGACTCTATGGAAGGCGAGGGCGCTAAAGCGCGTGAAGGCGTTGATAACGCCATGCGTCAGCTCTACTTGCAGTTGCTGGCTGAGTCTAGTGCACGTAAGGGTGAGATGAACCGCCGCAATGTGGTAGGTGCAGATACCGACATGATGCGAGCCTTTGCCACTAACGGACGCAGCACAGCGCACTTTATCGCTAACCTGAAAATGGGTTCCAGCGTGGACGATGCGCTTGCAAGTATGCAGAAGGAAGTGAAGGTTAATAAGCCCGGACGCGAGGAGCGTCAGCGGTACTTCAACGAGATTATGAAGCGCCACACAATGGGTCTGGTGTACGACCCAAGCCCCTTCGTGGATAAGGCTCTGGCAACTTCTTCGTACTACATGCTGCTGTCTAACCCATCGTACTTCATTGTTAACGCAGTGCAGCCGTGGATGATGTCTGTACCAACAATGGGCGGTAGGTTCGGGTTAGGTAAAGCGGCATCGGCTATGGCTAAAGCCTACGGTGAAGTGTGGAAAGTACGCAAGGACGTAAACGGCACAGCCGATCTAGACAGCGAGTTTAAACTTCCCGACGATGTAAAAGCTGCAGTTACTGACTTAGCCGAGCGCGGCATTATCAGCATTGAGCTAGAGCATGAGTTGGGCAAGTTTGAGTCAGATGGTAAGGGTAAAGTGGGTGATGCTGTTGAGTTTGCTTTGGGAAAGGTACGCGGTGCTGCCCAGTTCGTGGAAACCTACAACCGACTGACCACTGCAATTGCAGCGTACCGTCTAGCCAAAGGTTCCGGCATGGCAGAGAAAGCTGCTACTGACTACGCAGCATCTGTTATTAACGACACTCACGGAGACTACAACGGGTTTAACTACCCACGGTTTATGCGTACCGACCTCGGGCGCATTGTCACTCAGTTCCGTAAGTTCCAGTTAATCCAAATCAGCTTATACACCCGCCTCATTCGGCAGGCTTTCTCGGGCGCAACACCAGCGGAAAAGACAGCAGCACAATGGGCTTTGGCGTATAACACAATGACATTGGCGGCTGTAGGCGGGGCATCTGCGCTACCAATCGGGCTGGCTGCAACAGTCGCTTTAGCCGTCGTGGGTGATGACGACGAGCCTAACGATCCTCGTGCGTTCCTCATTAAGCAGGTGGGTCAAGAGTGGGCTGATCTGCTGTACGGTGGTGTATCGCAAGCAGTTGGCGTTCCTCTCGGGGAGCGTCTTGGTGCGGGGCAGATGCTTTCGTTGCTGCCGTACACAGACCTGTCACTGACGAAGGATGGCTTTAACGGACTTCTGCGCGGGCTTTCTGGACCGCTAGTTGGTGGCGTGGTAGGTAAGATGTGGGAAGGTATGGGGCTGTTTGCTTCTGGCGACCAATGGAAGGGCACTGAGATGATGCTACCCACGGGTGTGGCAAACTTTATGAAGGCGTATCGCTTCTTTAATGAGGGTGTTACTAACCGTAACGGGGATGTGCTTATTGCACCTGATGCCCTTAGCGGCGGGGCAATTTTTGGTCAGGCAATAGGTGCACCAACCAGCACGATCAAAGACCGTATGGCTAATGCTGCATCGGTGTTTGAGTCCGACACGTTCTACAAAAACCGCACTTCTGAAATCAAGCGGGGGTACACCGAGGCGGTACGCTCAGGTGATACCGAGGCTACTGCCGAGTTGCGTGATAAGTGGAATAAGCTGCAGGAAGCTCGTGTACGCAACGGGTATAAGAAGCAGCCCCTCTCAGAGCTGCTTAAAGCGCCACAGGAGCAGCGCAAACGTGAGGCGAGGACGTCGGGTGGTGTCCAGTACCGCGACAGCAACAAGGGCGCTGTAGAGGCTTTAACAGCAGAATGAAGAAAGCCCCCGAGGGGGCTTGGCTTACTGCGATGCTTCGGCTTCTGGTGCAGCTTCACCTTCCTCGGTTTCGCCTATCGCTACACCGAATGGGTTGGCGACGTTGGTTACGTCCACGGCACGACGGTCTAGCTTGCGCACAAACACGGTGTAAACCTTGCAGCTTAGTTCCATGTCGGTCTTCACACCTTTGAACAGGTTGTACCTGCTAGTAGTCAACTGTACTACCGCACCACGTTGTTTAGTCTGGTGCATCCGTAATGCTCCAGCGCTTTTAGCAGCGCGGATAATCTCCCGCTCACTTACACCCTTCTCGGTACACCACTCTCGTATTGCCTGCACAGATACGTGGGTGATGCCGGATAGCTGTACGTGCCGAGCATGAACTACGTCTGGAACACGAGCATTGAGCGGTTCGTCCCAAGTCTTGGTGTTGCGGTTGATATGCGTTTCGTTGCGGGTTATCAACGTATGTGGAGTCAAGTCCTGCAGGGCACGGGACAGCAGTTCTAAACCGTCTGTTGGCAACACATGGTCAGCCACGTACTCGTTACCAGAATCGTGCGCTACCTTGAATGTCTCGATTAACGGGTTCAGCTCAAACGGAGCCATGCCGATCTTTTTCAATATCAGTTGCATGGCGATCATGGCGCCAAGACCACGGTACTGAAAGCGTCCAGTCGATTCTGACTTCAACAGCTCACTGGCTTTAACACAGCATTTCGTCACAAGCTCGTTAATCTCTACCGCACCTATCTCACAGATAGCTCTATGAATCACAGCGCCCAATGCGCCAGTGCAGGTTCGGTTTAGTGCAGACCAGTCACTGGTAAACCTTTCGCGCAGTTTCTGGTCGTACTCTGGCATGTCCTCCACATTGATTTCCAGCAGGCGGTACTGAATCGCACCACTGGTATCCTGTATGGCGTTAATCATGTCGCGCTGAGATGTGTTGGTGGTCATCAGGTTGATAAGCGCCCAAGGCGGGCTAGTAATCAAACTGCCGTCCTTTGCAGCCCGCTCCTTTGAGGCACCGTTAGCCACTGCGCTCACCACGCTGGCTACGCTCATAGCCGATGCACCACCCATCTCGTCCATGATGTTAGGCATGGTGCCGTGGATAGACAATCGGCTGATACGCGCATTGTCCGTTGTACCTGCACGTCCAGAGTCATTAGCCAGTGCCGCTGGTTGTCCGTAGGCGAGGATAGAACTCATAACCGCAGTGGTCTTACCACGAGCAGACTCCCTAGAATAAAGGGACACTGATAGCGAGCTGTTACGCGGTAAGAGCGAACCCGTGTGAAATTCACCAGTGCTAAACGCCATTAAAGGGCTGGCTAGTCCTAGCATAATGGCTAGCTGGAAACGCTCCATACCTTGAGCGCCGTAGTACGTGCGTAAGAAGTCTATGTGCTGACTTGCACGAGCGTTCAGGTCGTCCCACACCTCAACCCCCCATGAGCCGGTAACGCTTTCTGGTAAGGGTAGGGGGAACTGTGCTGCTACGGAAGTGAGGTTAGGCGACAGCATACCTTCTTGGATTTCTCCGCTGGAGTGGATGACGTACTTACCGTGAGCGGCAACGAGTTCGCCGTTCTCAAGGATGCGTAACCCCAAGTGGTCGGATACACGGGGGCGTTTGCCTGCTTCTTTGATGCGCTGCAGCAGGGCTTTGGAGTAGTCTTGCATAGCTTGGCTCGCTTTCTTGTGGGTGGTGGTGTGAATAGCCTTACCAGAAAGGTATTCAAGAAGTTTGGAATGGCTAGCGATGATGCTCTGGTCCATCAAGTAGCTGCGGGTTGTCCTACCTGTCCATAGATATAGGGTTACTTGGGCGGTGTCGGTACTGTTATCTGCTTCTGCCCAATGGGTGAACCAGAAGATGCTTTGCGTAAACGGAACCGGCACTACGACAGGTATTTCTTCCCCTGTCTCTGAGTGTTTGGTTGTACGCATCTGATAGACCAAGGTGAAGCCACCGCCTTTGGTTGGCACCACTTCAAAGTCTTTGGGGATGTGCCCATCCCAAGGATGTTCAGTGGCTTTGACGGGTGCTCGTTCAGGAGTTGGGTTGGACTCCTCGTGTTTTTCTGCTTCTGCAACATTTAGTGCTCCAAGTTGTATGGGTGATTTGACCTTGCCACGGAACTTGCATCCGGCACAGGCTTCGGGGTTGAACTCCGCAAAGCGCTCGCAGGTGGTGGGTCCTGCTCCGTAGCGGTCATACTTCGCATCTGTCACGTCTTCGTCGTACTCGGGGTGCTTGCAGCTAATCATGTGCGCCCCACGTCGCCCTTCGATGGTGTGCTTGGCGATGCCAATCATGGCTCTCCAGTAGGGTTCATCTACTTGCGGCTGGTTAGCTGCAGCCCAACGCACCGCAGAGCAGTGTTCCACTACTTTTTTCAGGGACTTGGGTGGACCTTCTGGGCGTAGCAGGTCGTCATTGATGCTTAAGTCGTATCCCTTGGTGGGGGCGGCTAATTCTGCTTCGTAGTTAATGGCGTTCGCAAAGCTCTCCAAGGTGTAGGTCTTGCCGGTGGCTTTTAACACGCGCACAGTCTTACCGTTCGGGTGCAGTGTGCCCACAGGACGCAGGATTCGCGCAGAGTCTGAGGTTACGGCAGGGTCAACTTTCAGCTCTCTCGCCTGTGCGAACTTGTTAAAGTGCTTTGCAACGGGTGTCCACTCCGCAGCAGTTACTACGTCGTCCAGAACGTAGTATATGTGCAGTCCTTCTCCGCTGGATAGAACCAGACTGGGCATCAGTCCTGTCTCTTTAGTGAAACGTAGAAAGTCGCTGATAGCGGCTGGCTGGTCTTCGTAGACTTTCTCAGGACCATGCTTGGCGAGCTTCACTGCACCTGCATCAAGGTCGAGTCGAAACGCTTTGAGGTGTTCTACATTGGCTTGGGTGCGGCTGCCGTCTTCTTTGAAAGTTGCGGTAGCAAAATAAACATCGCTGTGGTGGTCGTGCTCTTGGGTTATCTCAACTAACTGTTCCAGCGACTCAGCCCAGTAGTGGCTACGAACGCTGGTTCTGAATATGGCGTATGTTCCTACAGGTGGCAACACAAGTTTGTAAAAATCTAATAGGTTCATCTGAGTCTCTTAAGGAGGTATTAGGTGAAACCACTTGGAGGGCAACAGTTCTTCCGGGCTGTAGTCGCTCAGTGGGCGGTCATAGGTCTCGTCTAGTAGGGCTTTGAAGGGGTCTTTGTTTCTGGCACGTTCGTAGGGTATGGGGTAGTACCCTACCTTTAGTGCTCGCAAGACCCTATATGCTAACGTGCTTATGGCATTTAGGGAAGCACTTGAGATATTTCCGGGGTTGTCCGACACCCACATAGTGGTTGCCGTTCGGCTATATCCAAGGAACTTAGCCATCATGCTCGGGTTAAAGTTCGCCGCCTTCATAATAACTGCGACTTGCTGCGGGAGTAATACCGGCAGTTTCGGGTATCCGCTTAGAGTTGGTTTTCCAACGAGTGTGGTCATAATTGCTCCATGACAAACCCCGCCGAAGCGGGGTAGTTCTGTTAGTCGTCTGTGCTACCTAGCAGGTCTTCAAGACCCGAAAGTAGATCAGACCCCGAGGAAGGCTTCTTCTCTGCGGGTTTTGCCTTGGCTGGCTTGGCAGCTTTTGGCGGCTCGTCGAACCCATCTAGGTCGTCCTCAGTGACGTGCTTAACAGGCTTTGCTGGCGCAGGCTTGGGTGCTGGTTTAGGCGCTAAATCAGCTAGCTCTGCCATGTCGTCGAGGTCGTCTGCACTGACACGACTAGCAGCTTTCTTGGTAGCATCACGAGCCGTAATTGCAGCATCAATCTCGCTGGTGTCGATGGTAGATGTAGGTTTGGCTACCTCAACGGCTCCATAGCCTTCGTCGTCCAAGCCAACAATGGCACGTACAAGCTCAGACTCATACGCCTCATGCACTGCGTTGTAGCCACGTTCATCCAGTAAGCCTACTGGCTTAAATGTCAGCACAGGGGAGGGTGCTTCACGGTCAAAACCAATGCGGATTACTGCCGAGTTGTAGGGCAGTTTGCGGGCTGCAATGAGCTTCAATGTCTCACGCAGAGGCTTGAGCGATTTAGGCGGTACACGCAACAAGATCGGGTCAACCTTGTCTGGTGCGCTTACTGCGATACGGGCATTGTCTTGGCAGGCTTTGCCCTTAGACTCGCCGTCGTCGCCACTACGTGAACCCCACTGGTTGTTAGGGCACAGTGCACATTTCTTAGCCTGCGGATTCACAGCGTTGGGCGATGGGGCTACACCGTCAAATGAGTAGCAGTCGGGACGAGTGTTGTCGGACTCACCTTCGCTGTAGCGCTTCATGTAGAAGGTCTTGGCGTGGAGGTTTGCACGAACAAACACCACCTGTAGGTTCTGCGCTACTTCATCTGGATCATCCGGCTTGGTGATGATTGTTTTCACACCGTCACGGTTGATCGTGAACTTCATGCCCTTGATAGACATAGTGGGGAACGCAGAGCCGCGCACCACTTCTTTGTTAATGTCAAGGGATACACCCGAGGTCAGGTATGCGGGTAGTTTTGCGTCTTCAAATTTGATAATGTTCATGGCTATTTCTCGATTGGTTCAGGGAGGCGATCTTGCAGTTCTAAAATAAGTACCCGCAGTGCGGAGTCGTCAACTCCGTTAGCGGTTCCAAGGGTGATAAGGCTGTCAGCCAGTGCATCGGCAACAGTCTGTATGGTTATCTCCGGCCAGCCGCGATCACGGCTATTCAGAGCAGTGTTTAGGAACGCTGTAAATTCCTTCTCCAACATTCGTCGGAATCGGGATTGTTCCTCTGGTGGGAGGCTTTCTAGCTTCATACGTTTCAAGTTAGCTCCTTTTGATATTCACGGTGCGGGCTTCCGACCAGTTCACACCGGGCGGCAGATCGTCGTGTTCGGTTCTGTAAGCATCCACAAAGGTTTTGCTCACACGTTTTTCAAGCATATCCCAATGCTCGTTCTGCTTTATCCAGTCCAGCGTCATGCTCCAGTCGGCAACTGTAGCACTGGTACGGATGGTCTGGTATGCCGTGCCGTGGGAGGTTCTAAGGCTCTCAACGCCAAGGCGGTTCATCAATGACTGGAGGTGGTTTTCAACCCTATCCATAGCGTCATCAATGTCCTTTACAGAAGACTCGTACTCTTTTTTGAGCTGAGCCTTTCTGTCGCGGAGCTGAATGTACTTTTCTACAATCAACTCCACTTTCGTATCTACAGCGGTATCGTCTAACATTATTACACTCCTTTGTGTTAAGTATATTACATGCTTACATGTTTGTCAATAAATTAAAAGCTACTTACAGGACTATTTTTTGAACATTCCTAGTAGCGTACCCTGCATGGATTCGCGGCGTTCAAGCCGCTCATACATCTTGTCTTCCAGCTTGGAACCTTGGATGCGCACGATCAGGGTGTTGCGGGTCTGCCCCGGTCTGACGATGCGAGCGTTGGCTTGCTGGTAAATCTCTGAACTGTTGGTAGGTGCATACCAGCAGATAGTATCTGCGGCTGTCAGGCTCAATCCGTGAGCCATCGTGCCGGGCTGTGCAACTAATACCTTGGCTCCATGCGGCTGCATGAAGTCGGCAAATATGTCGTCCCGCTGCGTCTTACTGACACCACCGTGAACTACAGATACTTTGTAGTGTTTGCTGAGCGATTCTGCCAGAGCGTTGAGCGCACCAGTGAGCGGCACAAACACAATCACTTTGGCGCTGGACTGCTCAACCACTTCTACAACAGCATCAATGCGCGGCTTGGCAGGTACAGTCATTTCGCCGTCTGGTCCATACACTGTGCCGCACACAATCTGCAGCAGCTTGCCGAGCTTTACAGCTTCGTTAACTGCCGTGATCTGCCCGCCTTGGTACTCGGCTGAGAACCTTGTAACCATGTCGTTGTAGAGTGCCGCCTGTTCCTTGGTTAACTCCACCTCACGGTTCATGAACGTAGTGGGCGGCAGGTCAATACAGTCCTCACGCTTGAAGCGGATTGCAGGCTGCATGAGCCGGTATACCTGCTCCAGTGAGCCTTCCCTAGCTACCCACTTGTACTGCGTGAGCTGGCGCATCATCTGGTCACGAAACGCCCCATAGAACTTAGGCACTGCTGCGGGGGCTATCAGCCTGCACTGCGCCCATGCGTCTGTTGGCTCGTTAGGTATTGGCGTACCAGTCAGACCCCACACCCATTCTTTAGGCGCTATGCCTTGCTTGGCGTTGCCGTTGGCTAGTAGGTTGAGGCACTTCCAGCGGTCGGTAGAGGCGTTGCGAAAGCTGGCCAGCTCGTCAATGATTAGCAGCCCGTTACCTTCTTTTTTAGCAAAGGTATCTAGCAGCGTTTTGTTTTTAACACCGTCGTGGTTCAGAATGTAAACATCGTGCTTTGCCGAAGCTAGCTTCATGCGACGTTCGGCGGTTCCGTGCACCACAGCAAAACTCATGTCTGGAAAGTTGCGGAATATCTCGTCAGCCCATGTGCGCTCTAGTGTGGATAATGGAGATACTACCAACGCCCAATCTACTACTCCAACTTTTCGTAAGTAGTCAAACGCCCACAACACACTGAGCGTCTTGCCGCTGCCCATATCATTCAAGATGAATGACCGTGGGTTTAGTGTGGCGAAGTCGGCGGTCTCTAGCTGATGTGTGAACGGCTTAAACCTGCCCGGCCAGTCATAGTAATAGCCGATAGGTCCGGGGGCTGTGATGCCGATGTTGCGTAGTACACGTACTGCGTCAAGACAATGCGGCACCGAGACTATATCTCGACCTTTCATGTTAACTGTTCGGGCATCGGGCATGATTGCCGTTACCCGCTCAGGGTCGTTAAGATTCAGCAGAATCTTTTTGTGTTCTTTTGCTATTAGCACTAAGTTTCTCCACGACGTCGTTAGGTTTAATGTGGGTGTACCGCTTGAGCATCGCCCAATTGGTGTGCCCGCTTATCAACGCTACTTCCTGTATCTGCAGTCCTTGCTCGAATAGGCGGCTGATACCTTCATGTCTTAGGTCATGCAGTCGTATATCTGCTAGCCCTACGGCTTTTACAGCCCGTTGGAACGCAGCACTGACTGACTCTGGCTTATAGGGCATGATGCGATCCTCACCTTCGTAGCGGGGCAGGGCATCAATAATCGCTCGGGCAGCAGGTGGTACCGGAACAATCTCGTCCCGTATTCTTTGAGGGTTCTTCGTGTCTCGCAACACGATCTGCTTTCCTGTGTAATCGCTCCATCGCATTGTCAATATTTCCTCTCTGCGGCGGGGTAATGCAACCGCCAGCTTGATATAGACGTCAGTGGGTACTGACAGATTCATGTTTGAAAGATGCCCCACTAGAAGCGCTATCTCGTCGTCTGTAATTCGTCGCTCTCTTGAAGTGGACTTTGCCATTATTCGCAAGCGCTTGAGGCTGTCACAACCTTTCACCATCTCTACCATCGACACATCAACTCCTGCCGTCACAGCAGCAGATGAATAGATCGAGCGCAATGTCATAACATGGTGCAGCACCGTGGCATGGTTCAACCCACGCTTAGACAGTTCTACACCCCACGTCACGATATCTCGTGCAGTAAGGGCTGATATAGCCTTGCTAGCAAATGGCGCGGTCATCAAGGCTTTAAGGCTGTGCTGCACACCTTTTGACAGTGGCTTGATGTTCTCCTTAAATTCTGTCCAGTTAAGAACTAAGTCTTTCACAGTCGTCGTTCGATTGACATGACTATCAACCCCCTCAGTTTTTAGGCGGCGCTCTAGAGCTACGCCCCAATGTTTTGCTGCAGCTTGTGTATCGAAGGTGGCGCTTTCTTCATAGACAATAGCCCCCTTAGACTTCAATCTCACTTGTGCTTGGTATCTGGTTCCGCGTTTTCGTATGGTTGGCATGGTGTGACAAGGTTTATTTTTGGCACACCATTGTCACACTTTGGAGTGACAAATGGGTGATTTAAGTGAAATATTGTGTTTAATGTGACAATTAGATAAGTCTCTAACCTATTGATAAGTATAGAAAAATGAATAAAAGTACCGTACACAAAATGTCTGTAGCACCCATGCTGGATGGGGGCGACTCCATTGGAGAAAACCCCATCTGTCACACCGTTTGTCACACTCTCAAGTAGGTGCAGCCCCCACCATCTTCATCTGGTTATTGAGCTTCGCTGCTTTGGCATAACGATCCTCAATGTACTTGTCGATGTCCTCTTTGCGTACAAACATGGGGCCTCGGGCACCATTTAACCTGAATGCAGGTATTGCTAACGTGCCTATAGCCGCTTTTCTACGTGCGATCTTAGGACTAATGCCAAAGTAATGGCAGATTTCTTCTAGGGGTACAAGCTCTTTGTCCATGTTATGCCTTTCCTACTTGCTTGCCGCCGGGTCCGGCGCGGTTGAATGACTCGTTCTGCTTCTTGCTAATAACCCGCAGGTTACTAGGTGCGTTGGTGCCACCCTGAGAAATGGGTTTCTTGTGGTCAACGTGCTTATTCGTGGGCAGGTCGCCATGCTCACGCTCATACGCATTGCGGGCATTCATCCTGTCCCGTCTAGCTTGCTTACGTCCTTCTGTCTCTCGGGCTGCTTCCGCTTTGTAGTCGCGCTTACTTGCTGGTGTCGGCATTTATTAACTCCTCTAACGTGCTTACATCATCAATAACAATTGAAATACCACCTGCGGTCTGAATCTTCGCTTGCTGGATTCGTTGCAACTCGGTGGTGTTTTTTACTTTGCCGTGGGCTTTAGTCTCGATGCCGAGAAACTTGCCGTTCCAGCAGCACACGAAGTCTGGGACTCCTGAACTACCGAAGCCCGTTCCAATAGGCATACAGTACCAAATACCGCACTTGTCAAGCAGCGCTT
>JAIXQK010000057.1 GCA_027485795.1 Oxalobacteraceae bacterium | reverse complement strand
CAACGTATTTAGGATCGAGTTCGATCAGTCGGGCGCGACGTCCTGTTTTTTCACACGCTATTAACGTGGTGCCAGAGCCCCCGAACGGATCAAGAACCAAATCACGTGTTTTGCTGCTGTTGCGAACTGCACGCTCAACTAGTTCTACCGGCTTCATCGTCGGGTGCAAGTCATTCTTTGCAGGCTTTTTGATGTTCCATACATCGCCTTGGTCACGAGCGCCGCACCAGTAGTGATCGGCACCATCTCGCCATCCGTAGAGAATGGGCTCGTATTGACGTTGGTAGTCTGCGCGTCCCAGCGTGAAAGTATTCTTAGCCCAAATGATAAAGGTGGACCATTTGCCACCTGCTGCGCGAAAGGCAGCTTGCAAGGTGTCCAACTCCGATGAACTCATCGCGATATAAATAGCACCTTTGGTATGAGTCAGAATATTGTCACAAGCATCGAACAGAAAGCTTCCGAACCCTTCACCCAGGTTGTCGTTCATGATCGGTCGGTTCTTACCAAGCAGTTTTTCTTTGGCTGTGTTGGCGTAATTGACGTTGTAGGGTGGATCAGTGAAGGTCATATCGACCAACTCTTCACCAAGCAAAACTTTGTAGTCTTCGGCCTTGGTGGCGTCGCCACACAAGAGCTTGTGCTGCCCCAAAATCCAAATGTCACCCGTTTTTGAAATCGGATTTTCTGTCACCTCTGGGACTGCGTCATCATCAGTCAGACCATCCTTGGTCGACTCTTCACCTGCAATCAATGCTTCCCATTCTTCGGTAGAAAAACCGGTGAGGCCCAAATCGAATCCAGCATCTTTCAACTCGGATAATTCGATTCCAAGAAGCTCATCTTCCCAAGATGCGTTTTCGCCGATCTTGTTGTCTGCCAGGATCAATGCGCGACGCTGGGTGTCTGTTAGGTGCTCCATTGGAACCACAGGCACTTCAGGCATCCCGAGCTTTCGCGCAGCAAGCAATCGACCATGGCCTGCAATAACGTTGTTCTGCCCATCAATCAAAATCGGCGCTCCCCATCCAAACTCGCGAATACTCGCCGCAATTTGAGCCACTTGTGCTTCAGAGTGCTGCTTAGCGTTTCGCGCATAGGGAATCAGCGCGTCAACCGCGCGGTATTCAAGTTTGAGTGAGTTCATCAGAGATAAAAATGAAAAACCCGCCTTGGTATCGCGGGCGGGTTTGAAGGGCTAAAAGCAAAACGCCCACCGAGGTAACTGGGTGGGCGCATCTTTACTGATTAGCTTAATCGTATCCGATCGATATATACCGGTCAAGCACATTTAACGCGAATATCCATAGTAAACAGCAAGCACCCCCAGAGCAGCAACCAAGATACCTTTTGCCTCGTACTGATTGAGCGAACGACCATTCCAACCTTCCAGTACCGACCACTCTTTGACACTTCGACCCATTCCGGCTACATGCCAAACAGCACACCCTCCTGGGCTGTTGATACCCCCCACCGCATCCAGAGCCTGATGTAGTCTTTTCCTCGCGAAAGCCATGCGCTCGGTCATGCTGTCGCGCCACTGGCCACCTGGAATACGATCAAGCGCCGGCGGGCCTGCTGGGTGCAACTGGGCAAATACGAAGGTCCGATTAAAGTCTTGCCCAGCATCGTGCATCTGAGACGTGATGGATCCATTGCGGAGCATGATGCCCAGCGTGTCCACACACCTGAAATGCTCTGTTCGATAGGTGGTGCCCTCCTCTCCCAAACTATTCCACTCTGCCACTCGGCCACCGGACAGTTGCACATGTTCTCCATGCTCAAGAGGCTTGCTAACCGACTTTTTAGCCATGACTGCCTCCTTCCACCAGTTGTTGTGACAGTCCCCATTGCAGAACAGCGAGCGCATCTGCTTCGTTATCGTCGCTCGTTGCGAATCCCTTTGCCCGCATGGCAGCAAGAACCTCAGCTTTGCTGGCGTTGCCCTTGCCCGTCACATGGCGTTTGATGGTTCCAACAGGTACGCCTTGGTAAGGAATTTGATGATGCTCACACCAAGCGGTCAGTGTTGCCAGCAAACCGCCATAGACGTGCGCCGCATCGACGCCAAGGTGTCGGCGCACCTCTTCGAAATAAACGGCACCAAAGCCTGCTGAGTCAGCCGGAGAGGCTGTTGCGACCAACACTTCATCAAGCCAACGCCGAAAGCGTAGGTAGCGCATACCACCGCCCTCAAAGCGCTGACATTTAAAGCTTACAAATCCATGCGTGATGACCTTGTCTGGCAGGCGAAGCGCCCAGCCGGTGGTAGTGCCTAGATCCAGAGCAAGAATTGCGCGATGCGCAGGGCTCGGGTAGAAAATCATCGGGAGTCCTCCAAGAGTGCGAACAAGCGTTTTTACAAACTTGCTCTTGCGACTTGGAGGAGCAAACACCGCCGGATCAGGGCATGTGCGGCTCCCTCATGTCCGATCAAATTTCGGTTATCGGGCGGGTGAAGCTGTCTCTGAGAGTTTCTTCATTACTTCATGTTTCAACCTTAGATGGATTGAGAAGAGTAAGTAGATATTTCAATATTTATTTAATTCAATCTAGTTCTCCATCTCTCTCTTTCCATGGCTTCGCGCGAGAGTCTCTAGGACCCCATTTTTTTGTATATCTAATGGGGTGTTTGAAATATGAAAAAAGTGAAGAATCTGGCCATGGCAGAGCAACTATTTGATTCATATAGCTTTTAGCATTTGCGTTGGTCTGCCCTTATTTTGAAACGTCGTGGCCTCAATCAGCCCGGCCTCGTTCAAGGTGCGTAAAACACCATCACGCTGCCGATGATCCATGAACTGAGTACGGCGTGTGAACTCACTTTTGGTCATCCCAGCCTTGCCCGCATCACGCAGAATCTGCATCGCGCGCTTGTGATGTGACTCGACCTGGTTTTCCGAGACACGTGCTGACGCTTCCCGAATAGTCAACTCTGCGCAGTGACGCGACAGCTTGATTCCCCACTCGGCATCATGATCTTCGATCTGCGGATCAACTGGATCTCGGGATACGGCCCGAATCATCGCCAGCTTGGTCGCGTTCTCTTCAATACGAGCCAGAATGGATGAGTAGCCTGTCCCTCGGGATGTGCGCAAGCGGCCAACCAATTCCTGATCCAGTTGCCGAAACGTTTCCCGCGCCTGCTGCGTCATCGACACCACTCGCGGATCAATCAGCACTTCATCAACTGCGCCCACATCAGTCAGGTTACCGTTGAGCTTCCCGCCTCCCTGATGGATCAAGATCAATTTGTCGATCAAATCCTGTGGCGGATCGATCACACCGAATGCTTCATTACTATCTGGAAAATCATCCTCGCTTTCCATGATCAGAAAACGCGCAAGCGATCCGTCGGCAACATTAGAGGCCTGCAGCGCCTGCCAAAAGTGCAGCGGCGTGGTGGTGCCATAGATACAGGCGCAGGGCTGATGGATAGCCCGATGAGCATTGTTGTGTTGAGTGCTCGCATATTCCACACCGAAATACGTTGTCCCTGATGTGGTGTAGAGCTCAGTCATCAGATCCAAAATTTCACAAACATAACGCGGTGAGCGTTTTCGATCGGCTGCAGCTGACAAAAACATTCCAAACTCGTCGAGCTGAAACAATATCGCCGGCTGTCTTTGTATTGCCGTCAAAAGGCCCGAGCCAGAAGCGATCTTGTTACCCCCGAGATACTGCAAAAGATTTGCCTTGCGGAATAACTCGTTGATCACAACGCGACTGTGATTTTTTCCCGCACCACTCTCAGCAATGCCAACCACGTAAAGATTTGATCGGATGTTGCTCTCAGTTCGGTACTTGCGTCCCATAAGTGCGCCGATGGCGCAAAGACTCGCTCCCAACGCCAGAACAGGCTGGGGACGCTTTGCAGTGGCTGCCATCAAGGCCATCAAGTCTGCGATTACACCACCGACCTGATCCCAACCAGCAGGCATAGGTTTAGGCGGCGGCAATGCAACTGCTGCAGGCTCGAGGACGATTGGATCATTTGCTTGCAACGCATTGAGCATCTCGCGCGCTGGGTGATGTCCATTCATAACAATTTCGCCGTTGAGCTGAATGTCTGAAGAGGGCAACCAGCCATTATCAAGCGCAAGTTTGTAGATGGTCCCTGCCCCAATACGCTGAGGCGCAAAGCTGCGCCAACTCCGCGCGGTAGTCTTGGGATCGTTTTTCTGAGAACTTTGCGACCATTTCTCGAAGATTGGCCATCCCTCGTCGCCCAGCGCACCCTTGACTGCCATACCAATCCGAACCCAGCTGTCGTAATCGAGATCATCATTAAGGATGTGCACGAGCGCATCCTCGACAGCCTCAAAGGTGCCCCGCTGCTCGGGCAAGTTCGCGCTCTCCATGTTGGCACGCAGCCCTACCCCGAGTGACTTGGGTCTAAGGTCGGCTGGGATTAACCGGTAAGCCTCCTTGGCAAACTCACGTGCCTGCGCCTCCGTGATCCCAGGCAAATCATCGGGTGACAAATCTGCCAGCGTACTGACTGGCCAGTTATAGGGCTCTCCCGTGTCTGGATGTATGCCGTAGGCGATGAACTGCTGCCCAACACCCAGCACTTCGATCGGTGGATATTTAAATCCTGAAAAAGGCTGGACGGCGCGATAGACAAGTAACCGCTTGGGAGCATGGCCAATGCGCACCGCAGGGGTGTCACCCAACATGCGTTTTGCCAAGGCTTCAATTTCCATGGCAACAGCAGGCGATGCGAGTACATCAATATCGATGCCTATCACCCGACCTGCAGCTATGCCGATACCGGCCTCAGGCCAGTTACCCCAAATATCGACTTCGTTTTCGGTGGTGTTGCGTTCGCAGTGCCTACTCCATTTAGGGTACTCGTGCCATTCGCCAAGCTTATACAGACCAGGCTTTTTGGTATTGGGCTGAATAGGCAGAATCGGAAACCCACGGTCTACCAAAGTAGCGCCCAGCTGCGCCATGTAATTCTTATTTGTCATGGCTGTCCTCAAAATGGTGGGTCATCAGCGTAAGCCTCACGCAGGAAGTCCTGAAACGAAGTGACAACCACATCAATCAGTGCGGCCCATTCCTGTTCAGTCCAGCTTGCTAGGTCAGTCTTGCCGATTGTCTCGACATAGGAACCGCCACTTAGGCAGGCTTTCGCCAGTGCATTGTTTTCGTGTTTGTTTGGGTCGATCATTCCACTAAGCTTTCTTGTAATGTCCTGGCACCTTCGTGAGCAAAGCTTCACTGCAGGCGCATCAATACGGATGAATGACGGCGCAAACCCAAAGCCTCGGGCGTCACGTCGACAAATGGCGCACATCATGAAAATCGAGCGCCAACTACCTCGGTGTAACGCCCACTCGGGCGCACTGCTATTTCAGAAGGACAGCGCAAGTTCGCTGCGAAAGCAATTGCTTCATCCACCCGCCGGGGCAATGGCAACCCTTCGGTACGATTAGCCCACCATGAAGCTGCCTTCTGGCGCGGGTACCCTGTGTGCTCTATGCAGATCCATTCGCTGTGGTGTGACAACCCGCTCCAGTAGTCCACACGCAGTGAAGGCGGCTTACCGGGTTTGTCGTGACGAGCATAGGAGACGCGAGTAACAGGCACCCATTGAGACTTACCTGAAGAAAGCACATCAAGGCTGCTGGCCTTTGCCTCGATCTTTAATTCAGGTGGAGGAAATACGTGGCCACAGTCAGGGCACTCTCGCACCGAAGCATGAATAATGCTGGAACAGTCAGGGCAAGTTTTAGTCGGTGCAACACCATCCTCCCCTGCTCCGGGCTTCTTAGGTTTGATGGCATCGATCGGGCCGTGACGAGCAATATTGCCCGCAAAATCCAACACAAGGCAGTCCGTCTTAGCTGGGGCAAGCCGGCAACCACGACCAACGATTTGCACATAAAGCCCAGCTGATTTCGTTGGTCGCAGCATCGCTAACAAATCAACACCCGGCGCGTTAAACCCGGTAGTCAAGACGTTCGCGTTTGTCAGGCATTGGATCTTGCCCGCTTTAAAGTCATTGATGATTGCCTCACGTTGTGGCCCAGGTGTATCGCCAACAATCGTCTCGCAACTCACACCTCGGGCACGAATAGCATCTCTAACGTGATATGCATGATCTACACCTGCACAAAATACTAGCCAACTCTTGCGATCAACACCATAAGAAAATATTTCGTCTACTGCTGATTGAGTAATGGAATCTTTATCGACTGCTGCCTCAAGGTCTTTTGCAATGAACTCACCTCCTCTGGTACCAACATTTGAGAGATCAATTTGCGTAGCCATACGTTTGGAAATTAATGTCGACAGGTAGCCTTGATCAATCAATTCACGCACCGACACCTCATAGCCGATGTCTGTAAAGATGGCATCTTTACCTTCGTGTAAAAGGCCTGAATCCAAACGATAGGGAGTCGCAGTTAAACCGATTACTTTCATTTGCGGATTCAAACGCAACAGATCAGATAAGAAGCGGCGATACATGGTGTTGGAAGTTCTTGGTATCAAGTGTGCTTCGTCAATCAAAACTAAATCACACTGCTGTACGTCATACACACGCTTATGAATTGATTGAATTCCTGCAAATAAAATGCGAGCCTTAATATCGCGCTGTTTGAGTCCAGCTGAAAAAATACCTGCAGGCGCAGATGGCCATAGACGCATGAGCTCTGTGTAATTTTGCTCAATCAACTCACGCACATGTGTCACGATCAAGATACGTTGATCTGGATATGCTTTGAGAACGCCTTCAACAAAGGTGGCCATGACCAGAGACTTTCCACCTGCTGTTGGAATCACCACCAACGGGTTACCAGTCGCTTCAGAAAAATAGTTATAGATACCTTGAATGGCTCCGGTTTGATATGGGCGAAGTGTCAGACTCATACTGTTGCTCCTAAAATGGTGTTCGTATATTTGTTTTTACCGGTGTCGCGCCAGCGATTCCCGCTGTCGAATTCATACTCAACCCAGTCTTCGCCTGCGTCGATTTGCTGGCCCGGTACCAGCGAGGGAATAAAAAGATGCTGAGTACACGCAACACGCTGCTGTGCATCGTTAAGTGCTTTGTCATGCCTTGCGCAGTGCCACCCTCCTTCAACAGGAGTCGCGTGGAGGCAGGTACGGCAGTTGATCTCTGCTGCTGCAGCATTGACTTGATTCAAATGGCATACAGGAGCGTGATCACACATACGGCACTGATACCAAGTAGGATCTGAGCTAATTCGCTGTGGCGGCGTGCTGGCAAAGATGATTCGTTGCGCCTTGTCGAGTAATCCTTCTGCAAACACGGAATCAACTTCCACGCGTTCGACATAGACATCGTCGTTTTCTTTGCACACAGCCAAATACATGGCACGCGTAATACTCATCATGTGCATGTAGATTTGCATTTGTGCAAAGTGAAGTGGTTTGCTGTTCTTTACCTTCTTTGACAATAGGTCTGCGAAACTCTTTGTCGAATGCGTTTTGAACTCCAATACATGCCACGACTTGGGTGCTTCCAATAAATTGATGGCGATGCCATCTAACGATCCACCAAAGTGACCGCCATGCGCTTGCACTCGAAACTGCCGTCCGGTTTCAGGATCAACTTCAATTACCGTTGCGCCTGTTCGACGTAAGTTCAAAACAAGTCGCGCCTCTTCAAGCTGCCCCGTTTCAAACAAACGCAATAACCGACCAGAATGCTTGGCTCGAGTAACCCACCGAAAGTCGAACCACAATGCTCGCTCGCACTCTTTACCAATGAGAGATGCACCAAGATGAGTGCGAAATCCATCACCAGAATCTGATTCGTACGTAGCAAAAATAGCCTCACGTGTTTGACTTGAGATGATTGGTAACTCAGCCATGCGGCAACTCCTGTGAGGCATGTAACGCTCGCGCTCGATTAACAATCGATGTCCATTTCTCGTCATCGCACTCTGAGCGAAGGACTTCAATCAATGCATCCTTAAATCGTTCACGCTGATTATTGGGTTGATGTGCGTTGAGCTTGGCGATATGTTCAGTAAGTTGACTCATCTCCTGTTGCTTCAATCTCAGTGCAGTTTTTGCACGATGGAACCAGGCATCGTCCAACGACTTCTTGTCGGATTGACGTCGAATATCGGTGGTCGCAATCTGAATTCGAATTGAAGAGATTTCATCTTGCAAGGCGATCACACGCTCCCGACAACCCCGCAATGTGCAGGGCAGTTGAAAGGGTGTGGCCACCTGT
>JAIXQK010000082.1 GCA_027485795.1 Oxalobacteraceae bacterium | reverse complement strand
GCCTGCGCGCTGATGCGCGTCATGTCCAACCCTGATCGACTATTGCTGCTGTGCCAGTTGTCACAGGGTGAGCGTCGCGTAGGCGAGTTAGAGGAACTCTTGGATATACAGCAACCAACTCTCTCTCAACAACTCGCTGTGCTGCGTGAAGAGTCGCTAGTGACGACGCGTCGTGATGGCAAACAGATTTATTACAGCATCGACAGCCGTGCAGCGCTGGATGTCTTGAACGTGCTGTACACCCATTTCTGCCGTGACGAGGAGCGCACGCAATGAGGATTGCCCGCAAACAGGTCACGCCGCTAGGCTCGCTTGACGTCTGCCCGTACCGTTATGCGATCGGGGTGTGGCGATGAGTAAAGGATTCTCCAACCCACGCGAAACCTGGGATAAGCGCTTTTCAAGTGACGACTATATCTTCGGTACCGAACCCAATGCTTGGCTGGCGCAGCATGCCGATCTGCTGAAACCCGGTATGCGTGTACTGGCAGTTGCAGACGGTGAAGGGCGCAACAGCGTCTGGATGGCGAAACACGGTCTGCTAGTCGATGCGTTTGATATCTCGCCAGTGGGCATAGCGAAGGCGCAAACACTAGCGCAACAACACGAGGTTGAGGTGAATTTCAGCGTCTGTGGTGTTGAAGACTATCCTTGGAAAACCGGTGAATATGATGCGGTGGTTGCGATCTTCATTCAGTTTGCCGACCCCGATACACGCGCCACGCTGTTCAAGCGAATGAAGTCAGCGCTCAAGCCCGATGGGCTTATTCTGTTACAAGGCTACACGCCGAAACAGCTGGACTATAAAACCGGTGGGCCACCCAATCTGGATCATCTGTATACGGAAGTACTGCTGCAGGATGCGTTCGGCGACCTCGATATTTCAGAGCTGCACGCGTACGAAGATGTACTCACTGAAGGCACGCAGCACCATGGGCAATCAGCATTGATCGGCATGGTGGCGCGCAGGCCATTTGGATGTAACTTCGAGTAGGACAGTACCCTCGATCAGCGAAGGCCTTACTTGCTACCTCTGTGTATGACGCCTGCTCACGCTAGGCTAGAGGCCTGCAAAAAACTACCCCTGTCGGCTATGTATGCCCATGCGATCAAGCAAGGCACGATCTTCTTCCACTTCCGGATTACCGGTGACGAGTAATTTGTCGCCGTAGAAGATCGAGTTGGCACCCGCCAGATAGCACAGCGCCTGTACACCGTCGCCCAGTTGTCGACGACCGGCTGACAGGCGTACCCGTGCTTTTGGCATGGTGATCCGAGCAACGGCAATGGTGCGAACAAACTCTAACGGATCGAGCGGTTCCTGATCCGCCAGCGGCGTGCCTTCGACCGCGACGAGATGATTGATCGGCACTGAATCAGGATACGGGTTCAGATTGGCGAGTTGTGCAATCAAGCCAGCGCGCTGCAGGCGCGATTCACCCATACCCACAATCCCGCCGCAGCAGACCTTCAGACCCGCTTCGCGCACATGACCCAGGGTATCGAGGCGGTCTTGATAGTCGCGCGTAGTAATGATCTCGCCATAAAACTCGGGCGCGGTATCGAGATTGTGGTTGTAGTAATCCAGCCCCGCTGAAGCAAGGCGCTTGGCTTGCTCGTCTTTCAGCATACCGAGCGTGGCACAGGTCTCCAGACCGAGTGCCTTGACAGCTTTGACCATGTCTTCAACCGCCTCAATATCGCGATCTTTCGGGGCACGCCAGGCGGCGCCCATACAAAAACGCGTTGCGCCACTGTCTTTGGCTGCCTGCGCTGCGGCGACCACCTCGTCGACCGCCATCATTTTCTCTGCCTTGACACCGGTGTCATAGTGCGCCGACTGCGGGCAATAGCCGCAATTCTCTGGACAGCCGCCGGTCTTGATCGATAGCAGTGTGGCCAGTTCAACTTCATTGGCGTCCCAGTTTGCGCGGTGTACTTGCTGCGCGCGCCACATCAAATCATTGAAGGGCAGCTCGAACAGCGCTGCAACCTCGGCCACCGGCCAGGTTTCACGTGACTTGGCGAGATCAGTCACCTTTTTGGCCGCCGCAAAAAATTCAATCGGCTGCTCGGCAGATGGCTTCTCAGATGGTTCGACGATATTGGTCATGCACAACCTCAACTCAAAAACTTGAATCTCAACGCGATGCTCGCGGCCACGAATCCAGCAATGAAAAATCAATCGCATCCGCCGCACGGGCTGGCGCGGCCACCGACATCCATGGCACTACACCGAGCAAGGGCGCAGATAAACGCTGCTGCAAGGCCTCAACATTGTCAGCCTGATGCGGCATCTCGGGATCAATCTGATTCGCTATCCAACCCGCCAAGCGTAACCCACGGGCGGCGATTGCTTCTGCGGTTAACAGCGCATGATTCAGACAGCCCAAGCGTAAACCGACCACAAGAATAACATCCAGCCCCAACTCAACCGCAAAATCCGCAGTATCAAAGTCGTCGGTCAGCGGCACCCGAAATCCGCCGACACCCTCGACCACCACCGCTTCTGCCTGCGCCGCTACTTGCTGATACGCCTGACCCAGTACCGCCGGGGCTATGGTGACATCCTCCAGCTTGGCCGCGACATGCGGCGCACAGGGCTCTTTCAGCAGGTAAGACGTCGTCAACTGCGCGTCCAAAGCGAGGGTCGACTGCTCAGCCAGCAGCGCTACATCTTCATTCCACTGCGCGCCGTCACGCACCAGGGTGCCGGCTGCGACCGGCTTCATACCCACCGCTTGCAGGCGCAGTCGCCCCAAGGCATTCAGCATGGCTGCAGTGATCAGCGTCTTGCCAACACCCGTGTCGGTGCCCGTAATAAAACATGTAAATCTCAAGCTCATCGATTCACCTTACATTCATCTCGATCGAAAGTAGTGTTGTCGCAAGTTGATCTACCTGCGTCTCGCTGTGGGCAGCTGATAGCGTAATCCGTAACCGTGCTGTTCCCGCAGGTACCGTCGGCGGGCGAATCGCCCCCACCCAAAATCCTTGCGCCATCAGCGCCTTCCCGGTTGCGATGGTGGCAGCATTGTCGGCAATGATTACTGGCTGAATCGCAGTCTCTGACGGTAGCAGCTGCCATCGTTTGAGCATCAGTCGCTCACGCAGACGTGCAATCAAGTGCTTCAAGTGTGTACGCCGCTGCCGGCCCTCATCACTACCGATAATGTCGATACTTGTGAGTAGTGCATGCGCTACCGCCGGTGGCGACGCCGTGGTGTAGATGTAGCCGCGTGCGCGTTGCACTAACCATTCGATGACTGTCGCATGCGCCGCGACAAACGCGCCGGCTACCCCAGCCGCCTTACCGAGCGTGCCCATGTAAATCAATTGCGGCGAACTCAACGCTAAGTGCTCTAGTACGCCACGTCCTTGATCACCCAGCACTCCAAAGCCGTGTGCATCATCCACCAGCAACCATGCACCGTGTCGCTCGCACAGCGCCAATAGTTCACGTAGTGGCGCGATATCGCCATCCATACTGAATACCGCATCAGTGATCACCAGTTTGTCTTTGGCGTGGCTTTGCGCTAGCTGCTCATCCAAGGCTTGTAAATCGCGGTGTGGGTAGACGCTGAGTTTGGCACGCGCCAGCCGAGCGCCATCAATCAATGATGCGTGATTCAAGGCCTCAGAAAAAATTTCTGCGTCTTTACCAGCCAGCGCAGAGATCAGCGCCAGATTCGCCATATACCCGGTCGAGAAATACAGCGCACGACCACCGGGTACGAATGGCGATAGAAATTCAGCCAGTTTGTCTTCCAGCGCTGCATGCGCTGCCGAGTGGCCGCTGATCAAATGCGAGGCACCACTGCCTGCACCATAGATGGCCGCACCTTGTTGCAAGGCCTCGATCACTCGCGGGTCTGCCGCCAGCCCGAGATAATCATTACTGCAAAACGCCACCATCGGTCGTCCATCGACGGTCATACTGGGCGCGTGTGGAGTGCTGACGATACGACGTTGCCGTATCAAATGCTGCGTATCAAGCTCGCGCAGCTTTTGCTGTAGACCTTCCAGCAGCGGCGATGATGCAGAAGACATAATGTCTAGCGCGTGAGCCAGCTGGGCTTGCGTTTTTCCAGAAACGCCGCGATACCTTCTCGACCGTCTGGAGCAACGCGTACTTCACCGATACGGCGTGCAGTATCAGCAATGAGATGCTGATCGATCGGCTCGCCTGCGATCTCGCGAATCAAGCGTTTGGATTCATCAATCGCATGTGGACTACCGGCCAGTAGATGATGCGTCATTTTTGTGACGGCTTCATCCAGCGCTTCAGCAGCAACGACTTGATGAACATAGCCCAAGCGATAAGCCTCTAGTGCATTGAATCGCTCTGCCGTCAAAAAATAACGATGCGATGCGCGCTCGCCCATAGCACGGATCACATACGGCCCGATGGTGGCCGGTATCAAACCTAACCTTACCTCGGTCAAACAAAACTCCACACCGTCAGCTGCGATTGCGATATCACACACTGACACCAAGCCATTACCACCGGCGTAGCAATCACCCTGTACACGCGCAATCGTTGGTTTACTGGATTGGTAAATCACATGCAGCATTTCCGCCAAGGCCTGCGCGTCTGCACGATTCTCGGCTTCGGTATAGCCCGCCACGCGCTTCATCCAGTTCAAGTCCGCACCGGCACTAAAGGCAGAACCGCGCGCAGCGAGCACAATCACTCGTACCGCGCGATCTTGGTCAAGTGCATGAAACGCTTGCGTCAGCTCGGCGATGCTTTGCTCATCGAAGGCATTACGCACATCGGGGCGATTCATCCAGATCGTCGCAACATGTTGCTGCTGCACGATCTCGAGCGTCGTGAAATTCATGCGCGGGTCCTGATAACGATTTTACCGGTCACTTTGCGGGAGGCCATGTCGTTGAGCGCTTGCGGTGTATCTGCCAGCGAATAGGTTGCTGACACATGGGGGCGAACGCGGCCTTCATGGTGCCACTGAACCAGCTCACGCATGGCAGCTGCATTAGCTTGCGGTTCACGTCGCACAAAATCTCCCCAGAACACACCCACCACCGAAGCACCCTTCAGTAGTGGCAAATTGAGCGGCAGCTTGGGGATCTCACCATTCGCAAAACCAATCACGAGATAACGACCGCGCCAGCCGATGGAACGAAACGCTGCCTCAGTGTAATCACCACCCACCGGGTCGTAGATCACATCCGGGCCTTGGCCACTAGTAGTGCGCTTAATGCCGCCACGCAGATCTTCGCTGCTGTAGTTAATGACATCGGCAGCACCATGCGCACGACAGATCGCCAGCTTCTCATCGGTTGAAGCCGCAGCAATCACGCGCGCACCGATCGCTTTACCAATCTCAACTGCCGCCAAACCCACACCGCCTGCAGCACCGAGCACGAGTAATGATTCACCTGCCTTTAGCTGCGCACGATCGACCAGCGCGTGATACGACGTACCGTACGTCAGCGTAAACGCAGCGGCACCATCGAAGTCCATGCTCTCATTCATTTTGAACAGCGCGTTGGCCGGTACCACCAACTGCTCAGCAAATGCACCCTGCGGCACAAAGCCGAATACGCGATCACCAAACTTGAAGCCCTCAACGCCCTCGCCTACTGCACGCACCAAACCCGCGAGTTCATTACCCGGCGTAAACGGCAACTCGGGCCGGAATTGGTATTTGTTTTGAATGATCAGCACGTCGGGGAAATTCACCCCGGCGGCCATGATGTCCACCAATACCTCGCCCGCATTGGGCTGTGGCTCGGGTAATACCTCAACGCTCAGTGAATCTGGCGGGCCCCACGCTTTGCACACTACGGCTTTCATTTGTCTGGCCCTTGTTCGGTTCATGAAAATTTCGGCGCACGCTTTTCGAGAAAGGCACGAATACCCTCACGCGCATCATCGGTCGCACCAGAGGCGAGCATACTCTCGCGCTCCATATCAAAGTGGGCATGCAAGCCATGGTGCTGCGCAGCCTCGATCAGGCTCTTGATACGTGCCAAAGCTTGCTTTGGACCCTGCGCGAGTTTCTGCGCCATGGCGCGCGCTTTATCCTGTAGTTCATGGTCTGGGTACACTTCGTC
>JAIXQK010000037.1 GCA_027485795.1 Oxalobacteraceae bacterium | reverse complement strand
CTTGCATGCCATGCAAGCGCTCTCCCAGCTGAGCTATACCCCCGTGTGCAGCAGAAACGAGATTATAGCCATTTCTTTGAATGTCTGACAATCCGGGGCCGGAATTATTTCAAATGGCTAGCCAGCCTGTCGAGCACCACCTGCCGACCGAATAGGGCCAGAACGGCATCTACCGAGGGGGTTTGAAGCTGCCCGGTCACCGTCAGACGCAGTGGCATCGCCAGTTGCGGCATCTTCATCGCATGATCGGTAATCACCTGCTTGATCAGCGCTGCGATCGCTTCTTTAGTCCATTCAATTCCCTTTGCGCCCTCGGCAAAACTACTCAGGGCAGCCCGCGCGGCGTCGGTTAAATGCTGCGTCAGCAGTGCGGCGTCGGGCTTTGGCTCACGATAAAACAGCATCATTGCGTCCGCCAGCTCGTTAACCGTGTTGGCGCGATCCTTCAATAGCGCAATCACATCTTCCAGCGGCGGTGCATTTTCAAATCGGGCGCCGTCTCGCATCAACTCCGGCATTGCCAGCGTTGCGAGTCGCGCATTATCCGTGTGTTTGATGTAGTGATTATTCAACCAAGCCAGCTTCTCTGGGTTGAACTGCGCTGGTGATTTCGTCAAGTGATCGAGATCGAACCACTCACAAAACTGCGCCATGCTGAAAATTTCTTCGTCACCATGGCTCCACCCCAGACGCGCCAGATAATTCAGCATCGCCTCTGGGAGATAGCCCTGCGCTGGATACTCCATCACACTGACAGCCCCATGGCGTTTGGATAATTTTTCGCCATCGGCACCGAGAATCATCGGTACATGACCATAAATCGGTAATTGCGCACCCAAGGCCTGCAGAATATTGATTTGCCGAGGCGTGTTGTTGACATGGTCATCGCCGCGAATAACATGGGTGATACGCATATCCCAGTCATCCACCACCACGCAAAAATTGTAAGTCGGCGTGCCATCTGGACGCGCAATCACCAAATCGTCGAGCTCGCGGTTCGAGATGGTGATGTTGCCCTTGACTGCGTCATCCCAACTGACATCACCGTCCGTCGGATTACGGAATCGCACCACCGGCCGCACCCCCACAGGAATCGCTGGCAGTGTCTTGCCGGGCTCGGGTCGCCAGGTACCGTCGTAACGAGGCTTCTCGCCCGCTGCGCGTTGGCGTGTGCGCATCGCCTCGACCTCCTCCGGCGAGCAATAACAGTGGTATGCGCTTCCTTGCGCCAGCATCTGCGCGACCACTTCACGGTAGCGATCCATGCGCTGCATTTGGTAAAACGGACCCTCATCATGCTGCAGACCTAACCACTGCATGCCATCGATAATGGCCTGCACTGCCTCGGGCGTCGAGCGCTCGAGGTCGGTGTCTTCGATGCGCAAAATGAAAGTGCCACCAAATCGACGTGCATACGCCCACGCAAATAGTGCGGTGCGCGCGCCACCAAGATGAAGGTAGCCGGTGGGACTCGGGGCGAAGCGGGTACGGACAGTCATGGAACGGCTCGAAGGGCAAAAGCCGACATTCTATCCGCAGCAACGGCCATCCCCCGCACTGATAGAATCCCGGTTTCCCCTTTTCAGCCACAACGCAATGAGCATGACTGCCGCCCGTTCCGCGCCTCGCCAGTTATTTGTGACGACAGCGCTGCCGTATGCGAACGGCCCATTCCACATCGGCCACATCATGGAGTACATCCAGGCAGATATCTGGGTGCGCTTCATGCGCATGCGCGGACATGAGGCGCATTTTGTTTGCGCTGATGATGCGCATGGCGCGCCGATCATGATCGCCGCCGAGAAAGCGGGTGTGACGCCACAAGAGTTCGTGGCCAATATCGCGTCAGGGCGCAAGGCCTACCTGGATGGCTTTCATATTTCGTTCGACAATTGGCATAGTACTGACGGCCCTGAAAATCATTTCCTATCGCAGGAGATTTATCGTCGACTGCGCGACAAGGGCTTGATCGCAACACGTACCATCGATCAGTTCTACGACCCGGTAAAGAATATGTTTCTACCGGATCGCTATATCAAAGGCGAATGCCCCAAGTGTGGCGCACAAGATCAGTACGGTGATGCGTGTGAGGTTTGTAGCGCAGTATATGCACCTACCGAACTGAAAAAACCTTACTCCACACTGACCGGTGCCACGCCGATCATGAAAAGTTCGGAGCATTATTTCTTCCGACTGTCGGATCAACAATGTGTCGACTTCCTGCGTTCGTGGGCACTCGATCCTGCGCGCTTGCAGCCTGAGGTGGCGAACAAGGCACGCGAGTGGCTAGAGGGAGAGAGCGGGCTGGGCGATTGGGATATCTCGCGCGATGCGCCCTACTTCGGTATCGAAATTCCAGACGCACCCAGCAAGTATTTCTATGTATGGCTGGATGCACCGATCGGCTATCTCGCCTCGCTTAAAAACTACTTTGCACGAACGGGCCGCGACTTCGATGCGTTTCTGGCAGACCCATCGACCGAGCAGTATCACTTCATCGGTAAGGACATTACCTACTTCCACACCTTGTTCTGGCCAGCGATGCTGCAATTCGCGGACTTCAAGGTACCGAATAATATCTTTGTGCATGGCTTCATAACGGTCAGCGGTGAAAAAATGTCCAAGTCGCGCGGCACCGGTATCTCGCCGCTGCGTTACCTCGACATCGGCATGAACCCGGAATGGCTGCGCTACTACATCGCCGCCAAGCTAAACGCCCGTGTTGAGGATGTCGACTTCAACCCCGGCGACTTTATCGCGCGGGTGAACAGCGATCTAATCGGCAAATACATCAACATCGCTAGCCGCGCTGCGGGCTTCATCACGAAAAAATTCGATGGCAAGTTAGCGATGGCATGGGCAACGCCGGACGATAGCTATCTGTCCGAACTACGCGGCGCTTCGAATGAGCTGGCGGCATTGTATGAGGCACGTGAATACGGCAAGGCGCTTCGGCTCGTGATGGAGTTAGCTGATCGTGTAAACGCCTATGTCGATGCAAACAAGCCGTGGGAACTGGCAAAAGACCCAGCCAATAACGCGCGCACCCAAGAAGTGTGCTCGCGGCTGTTGGAAGCGTTCCGCATTCTCACGCTATACCTCAAGCCAGTACTGCCAGAGCTGGCTATTCAAGTCGAAGCACTGCTCAACATCGCGCCCTTGCAATGGAGCGACGTCAACCATGCGCTGCCAGATCAGCATGTCATGCAGCCTTATTCGCATCTGATGACCCGCGTCGATCCAAAAATGCTAGATGAGTTATTCGAGCCACCCGCTACAGCGGCAGAGGAAATTCCCGTGTCAGATATTGAAACGATTGATGCCGAGATCAAGATTGATGACTTCCTGAAGATCGACCTGCGTGTCGCGCAAATCGTCGACTGCGCGCTGGTGGAAGGCTCCGACAAGCTGCTCCGACTTACCCTGGATGTTGGCGAGGGGCGCCTGCGCAATGTGTTCTCAGGGATCAAGTCTGCTTACCAGCCAGAGCAACTGAAAGGCAAGCTGACCGTGTTAGTTGCCAATCTGGCACCGCGCAAGATGAAATTCGGCGTCTCGGAGGGGATGGTGCTAGCCGCCAGTGCCAAGGATGAAAAAACCGACCCCGGCCTCTATATTCTTGAGCCCTGGCCCGGCGCTAAACCCGGTATGCGCATCCGCTAAGAGTAAAATACGGCCTCTTGTCGATTCCTGAAGCCCGTCATGCCCCTGTTTAACAAGCAAGCGTCCTATGTGTCTGAAGTCACTCGCTTCATCACCGAGTTGAAGCAGACCAACCCGACGCTCGAAGCCGAGCAGCAATCGGGTCGTGCCCGCCTATGGGACAAACAAAAAATCGATCTGGAAGAGATGCGCCGCGTCCAGGAGTCACGGGTCAAGCAAAAGGCCTACGTTTACCAAAGCGAATAAGGCCTTTACGTGGAAACCTCGACCGAGATCAGCAATGAATCGCAGGAAGTGATTGATGGCATCGCGTTTGCCAAGCTATACGGCGAGCCGCTGTTCAAACTACCGAACGATCTCTACATCCCACCCGACGCGCTCGAGGTGTTTCTCGAAGCTTTCGAGGGGCCGCTCGATCTGTTGCTCTACCTGATCCGCAAGCAGAATTTCAATATTCTGGATATTCCGCTGGCCGCTGTAACCCTGCAATACCTTGAGTACATTGAGCAGATACGCCAACGCAACCTCGAATTAGCGGCCGACTATCTGCTGATGGCTGCCATGCTGATTGAGATCAAGTCGCGCATGCTGCTGCCCGCTAAAAAAGTTGAGGGCGAAGAGGAACTGCTCGACCCACGCGCCGAGCTGGTACGGCGCCTGCTGGAGTATGAACAAATCAAATTAGCCGCGTTTCAGCTGGATACCTTGCCGCAGGTCGGTCGCGACTTCGTCCGCACCCAGGTGTATATCGACCAAAACGTCGTGACGCGCTTCCCCGATGTAGACATCAACGACCTGCAAGCGGCTTGGAACGATCTCTTGCGCCGCGCCAAGCTCACCGAGAAGCATACGATTACGCGCGAAGAACTTTCAGTACGTGAGCACATGACGCAAATCTTGCGCAAGTTGCAGAACGCAAAATTCATCGAGTTTCAGGATCTATTTGAAACCTCGCGCGGCGTACCCGTCGTGGTCGTCAACTTTATTGCCCTGCTCGAGCTGGCAAAAGAAACCCTGATCGAGATAACCCAGGCTGAGGCATTCGCACCGATTTACGTGCGGCTTTCTTACGCTCCGAACTAATACTGCCCGGCCGGTTTCATCGGCGCGACCTGTCCCCATCTCTCACTATTACGATGAAAATCATTTCGTCGATTGCGGAACTGCATGATCAGCTACGGGGGCAGCTCAGAACTGCATTCGTACCCACTATGGGTAATCTGCATGATGGTCATTTGTCATTGATGCGTCTGGCACGTAAACACGGCGATCCGGTGGTGGCATCTATTTTTGTGAATCGATTGCAGTTTGGTCCGAACGAGGACTTCGAAAAATATCCGCGCACCTTCGCTGCTGACGTAGAGAAGCTGGAGAAAGAAGGCGTATATGTTCTGTTCGCGCCAACCGAAAAAGATATCTACCCAGAGCCCCAAGAGTTTCGGATACAGCCTCCGAATGACCTTGGCAATATCCTCGAAGGACATTTCCGACCCGGGTTTTTTACGGGCGTGACAACGATTGTGATGAAGCTGTTTTCTTGCGTACAGCCACGTGTGGCCGTATTCGGCAAGAAGGATTATCAGCAACTGATGATGGTCCGAAATATGGCGCGCCAATTTGCACTGCCGACGGAGATAATTGCTGCGGAAACTTACCGCGCCAAAGATGGTCTCGCACTCTCCTCGCGTAACGGCTATTTGTCAGAGAGCGAACGTACCGAAGCACCCTCTTTGTTTCGGGAATTGAACCGGGTAGCTGATGCGATTCGGGGCGGCGATCTGGATGTCTCACTGCTTGAAAAAAGCGCGATTGATCAACTAACGCAACGCGGCTGGCAGCCGGATTACTTCGCCATCCGTAAACGCATCGATCTGCAACCACCGACTGCTGGAGATCTCGCGACCCAAGAGCCCTTGGTGATTCTCGCCGCAGCAAAACTCGGCTCCACGCGCTTGATCGATAACCTCGAGGTATGACGACACTACCATCGCTGCGTGCCCTGTTCGCAGCAGCGATTGTGTTTGTCTTGACTACGGTATCCATCACAACGTCTGCCACTGTCTCGGTAGTAGACGATAGCGGTCACACGGTGACATTAGCGGCACCTGCGCAGCGTATCGTCAGCCTGGCACCCCATACAACTGAGTTACTTTTTGCTGCCGGTGCAGGTCCTCAATTGGTCGGGGTATCCGGGTACAGTGATTTCCCTGCTGCTGCAAAACAGATCCCCTCAGTGGGCGGCAGTGGTCAGCTCGACATCGAGCGTATCGTCTCTCTCAAGCCTGACTTAATCGTCGCCTGGGGTAGCGGGAACAATCGGCGCCAACTCGCGCGCCTTCGCAAGCTCGGGTTGACCCTATTTGAGAGCGAGCCACGCAGCTTCGAAGCAATTGCGAATTCTCTTGAACGACTCGGTGTATTAGTTGGCCGCGATGAAGGCCGGTTACAGGCACAACAGTTTCGTCAGCAGGTACAAACGCTTCAGCAGCACTATGCCGGGCGCTCACCAGTAGCAGTGTTCTACCAAATCTGGTCAACACCACTAATGACACTGAATGATGCTCATATCGTGTCACATGCTATCAAGCTGTGCGGTGGTGTTAATGTATTCGGTCAGCTGAAACCACTGGTACCCACCATCAGCCGAGAAGCCGTTCTGACCGCAAATCCCGACATGATCATCGTTAGTGATGAGAAGGGAAATGGTCTAGAGCGCTGGCGATCTTTTAAGCGTATGCAGGCGGTTGTCAGCGGCAATCTGATGACTATCGATGGCGGCATGATGAATCGCGCTGGCCCTCGAGTAATCGAAGCTACCAGAACGCTATGCGAGCAGGTCGATGATGCCCGAAAGCGCACTACCAAGAATGCCAGCGAAGCATTTAAGAAGCCGAACGAAACAAGCAAGTAATACTCGGACAAGAATCACAAGGGACGAACATGAATACCGCTATCCTAGAAAAAATGAAGAATGTTGTGCAAGGCACCTTGCCCGACCATCTGGGATTTGAACTTGTATCAGCAGCCGAAGGTAGTATTACCTCCGCCTTCGACGTGAAGCCGCACCATCTCGCACCGAATGGCTATTTACATGCCGCTTCGATCATCATGCTGGCAGATACCAGTTGTGGCTTTGGTTGTATGCTGAACCTACCCGAGGGTGCGCAGAGTTTCACCACCATTGAGATTAAAAGCAATCATCTCGGCACTGCGCGAGACGGACGGGTCGAGTGCGAAGCAAAATCTGTACATCGCGGACGTAACACGCAAGTATGGGATGCGACCGTGACGGCCGCTGGTAAAACCATCGCGCTATTCCGCTGCACGCAAATGATTCTGTGGCCGAAGTCCTAAACGTAATCGCATGATGATTTATTGAACGGATTACTTACTAGCCCAGCTATCGTCAGCGACCCTCAGATACCGCGCTCAGACTGCGACGATAGACATCGCTGTGTCATCAAACTCGCAGCCATATACTCGGCTCAGCACATCTGGATTGAGCACTTCCTGCGTGCTTCCCGCGTAATAGAAACCCTCCCCTAGCAGCAGCACATGGCTGGCAAAGCGTGCCGCGAGATTGATATCGTGGCACGAGGCGATCACCGCATGATCAATGGCCAGCTCTTGCATCAGCCGCATCATGGCCAGTTGCTGGGCTATGTCCTGATGTGAGCTTGGCTCATCCAACAGCATCAGCGACGGGTTCTGTACCAGCATGGCTGCGAAAGCAACCCGCTGACGCTCACCTCCGGATAAATGCATCACATCGTCATCGATACGGTCGAGCATACCGACACGCTGCAGCGCAGCCGTGACATACGAACGATCATCATCATCATCGCGCCAGGCTGATCCAAGCCGCCACGGCGCTCGAGCGATCGCTACAGTGTCGTCCACAGAAGCGCTAAAGCGATCAATCATCTGCTGCGGCATCAGCCCGCGCAGCCTCGCCAACTCGGTTAGCGTGAGATCTTTTACCGAACGACCCATCATCCAGATACTGCCATCATCAATGCTTTGTAAGCCCGACAGCGCATGTAGCAGCGTTGTCTTGCCCGCGCCGTTACGACCCAACACGCACCAAAACTCGCCTTGCCGAACCTGCCAATTTAAGCCTGTGACCAAGCGACGATGACCAAGCTTGAGGCTGAGATTTTTTACCTCGAGGGCAAGCATCACGCTCTCCTCGACAGGATGAAAAGAAACACTGGTACACCAATTAAGGCGGTGACCACCCCAACTGGTAACTGTATCGGTGCCACTATGGTTCGCGCTACTAGATCAGCCAGCACCAAGGCTGCGGCACCGAGTAGCATCGATGCAGGTAACAAGCGTCGCTGATCATTACCCAGAACAAGGCGGCAAACATGGGGCACAACTAATCCGATGAAGCCGATAGCACCGGCCACCGATACAGCCGCCGCCGTCGCAAGCGAAGCAAATAACAACACTTGCAAGCGCAACCGCGACACCGATACGCCGAGCAGATGTGCGGTTGCCTCGCCGTGTGCCAACAGATTGAGTTGTGGTGCACGCCATAAAGACCAGCCTCCTACCACGGCAAGTACCAGCCAGACCCAAGTACTGACGCCGTCGACGTCCAGATCACCCATCAACCAGAACAATGCGCCACGCAACTCGGCATCCGGCGACAGCGCAAGTAAAAGACTGATGATCGCGCCAAATCCCGAGGCAATCATCACGCCCGTCAGAATCAGACCAATGCCGGGGGCCTCGACCATGGTCGGTGCTGCAAATAATCGACGCCTCGCCATCAAGAACAAAAGCAAAATCGAGGTGATAGCGCCAATGATTGAACCGAATTGCATACCAACAGCGAGAACACTAAAGGGTAAAAAGAAGCTACTCAGTAAAGCACCGACAGCGGCACCCCCTGAGATGCCCAAGGTATACGGGTCAGCGAGAGGATTGCGTAATAGCAGTTGCATAAGTGCGCCTGCAAGAGAGAGCAAGGATCCAACCACGAATGCTGAAACTGCCCGAGGCTCACGCAACTGCCAGAGATCGTCGCGAGAAACCTGCGACAGATCGCATCCATGCCCGCCACAGGACAGTGACATGATGAGCGATAAACCTACTATTGCCCCTAGGATCAATGGCCAACGAAGAATCATGGTCCGCTAGTCAGAATTGGCGCTCAGCCGTGAATAACACATTTCTGCCCGTAGCTGGGTAAGCATTGTAAGTTTTGCTATTTGTACTGATCACACCATAGCTGAAGTACTTTTCGTTCAACAAGTTCTGTAGGCTTGCACGCAATTGCCAACGTTCAATCTGGTACATGTATACAAGATCTAAAACAGTAAATGCCGGCCGCCTGAACGACGATTCATTTAGCTGATCATTATCCATCCGGCTCTCACCGAGATAGGTTGCCCGCATGACCACTCGGGTTGAACGGTCGGGCAGCCAATTGATCGAGAGAGTAGCCTTGTATCTTGGGGCCAAAGGTAGTTCGTTACCCGCTACTGGAGAACGGTTAAAACTCCCGCCGATAAACTTTGCATCGGTTATCGTGAAATTACCGTCCGCGGATAGGGTCTTAGCAGCTTCCCAACGTCCCTCGAACTCCACACCACGGCGCTCGGTCGGTGGGAGATTTATATTCGTGTATGAGTATGGATTGTAAAGAATCTCGTCATTAATCCGATACTGGAATGCCGTGATCCCAAAGAAACCATAACCCCCCTGATGATACAGCCCTAGGTCGATATCTCTCGAAGTCTGAGGCTCAAGTATGTTTAGCTGGGACCGGCCGAATGTACGTAACTCATCTACTGTTTGAAGTCGAAAACTAGTCCCGATCTTCGCGTTGAAAGTCAGGCCTTCGCTCAAGCTCTGCTTTATGGCAAATTCGCTAGCACTGACATTTCGGACTTGGATACCGTCGTATGCTCCATCCCGAGCATCGGTCGATACCCGATGCGCTCTAGCACCAATCGCGATAGTAGTTTCTGTGGGGAGATCGATCGTATGTCTGAAATAAGCCGCAGAGTTTCTCTGAATTGCGGTCGCCGATGGCGATAGCGTCGATACAGTATCGCGAAAATCCCAAGTCCAGCGGTCCCAATCGACCCCGACCACTAGCGAGTGGTATGTCCTACCAACATCGAATGGGATACGAAGGCGTGGTGAGACAGAGTTTGCCAACGTATTCGTTAAGTTCGCATCCAGCCCGTAAAGGGCTGCTCGCGCATCTCGAGCACGATGTGTCAAATCTAGTCCAAAAAAGATCTCTCCAATTTTTTGCTCGGTGCCTAAGGCTAGCCTTGCCGTATCAAGCTGAGAGTAGTCAGTCGGAAATTTTGCCCCTCGACGATCAGTCAGTAATTCTTGCGCAGTACGCGCACCAGGAAGACCAAGGTACTGATTGCCGCCAGAGTAGCGAAGGGTAAAGGGACCATTATCGCCTCGATAACTCAGCGTAGCAGTAATGTTCTCTTGACGTAGCTTATTGTTTAATCTGTAGTTATCTGAATCGGTTCTCTCAGCAAACACCGACAACCCAAAACGGTCTGAAGAAATGTTTGCTGATGCTTTCGCCCCCAGGGTATTAAAACTACCTGCGGTTGCGCTAAGCATGCCTGAGGTCGTACCCCTGGTATTTTTTTTCGTAATGATGTTAATCGTGCCGCCAGTAGCGCCTCGCCCATAAAGCACAGCCCCACTGCCCCGAATGATCTCGATTCGTTCTACCGCATCAAGTGGGATAGAAGCCAAGTCCGCACTGGCAAGTTCGTTCTCGGTAATTCGCTGACCATCAAGCAAGATCAGGGTATTTTGGTCGCCGGTCATACCAAATCCACGCAGGTCTATCTGGCGATTAGGACTCCCGCTGTTATCGATCAATTGGATGCTGGTTTGCCGCTCAAGGACTTCAGCTAAGAATCTCGCGCCACTTCGCATGATTTCCTCGGCAGTTATCACACTCGTCCTAACAGGATCACTACCAATTCCCTGCTCAAAACGAGTTCCAGTGACTACAACGGTTGGTAGCGATGGCTCTTTACCTACTTGCGCATGCGCTGATGTCATGCAGACAAAAACTGCAAAACTCTGAACCACGGCAACTCCTCGGCCGTGGTGATGGCGGTTATTCATAGAAAGTCCCTGATTAGACATCCCGCCAGCTTCCCCGCAAGCGAGACCAAAAAGGAGCGCGAAACGATGCAGCAACATCGAAGTTCGGATAACCGACGAACCACCCCGTTCGCCTCTCCCACCTGCTCTGGCCGGTATCCGGGCTAACAAGCGAATCAGTTCGACCTT
>JAIXQK010000172.1 GCA_027485795.1 Oxalobacteraceae bacterium | reverse complement strand
CTAGCAGCGAAGAGGCTGACGTCCTACCGAATGGTCAGGACAGTAGTCCTCCAGCAACAGCTCATTCGGGTTCTGCGGCACCTAAGATGGTGGGCGGGTCTCCGGAAGGCCGACAGACATCGCTTGCTATCGATGGATTAGCCAACGATAGGGTGCAGGTCCCGAGCTCGGTTGCTGGCGCTGCCGGAGCCGGAGCCTTCACCATCGGGCCGGTGAGCGATCCGCAGCTGATCGTTCGCACTTCAAGTGAATCAGGGGGATCAGCGACAGCCTTCGCGACTTCCCCCTCGGCGCAAGCCACCAGTCCCCTGCTTCCCACTGCATCGTTATCGACGGTGGCACCACAAAGTGAGATCGAGGAACAATATCAACTCGGCCTAAGAGCTAAACAGGGGAAGGATTACAAGCAGGCGTTGATGTGGTTTCAAAAGGCGGCCGAACAAGGCCATGCAGACGCGCAGTACAAACTGGCTGATATGTACTACCGAGGTACAGGCATCGAACCGGATGTCGACAAGGCGATAACTTTGTATCAGAGGTCGGCCGAACTTGGCCAAGTAGACGCGCAACGTACTCTAGGGATTTACTACAGCAATACAAATGAGGTTGAAGAGAACGTGAAGCAGGCGATTAAATGGTACATCATGGCAGCCGAGCAAGGCGATTCGTGCTCGCAGAATAATTTGGGAGTCTTGTATGAGATCGGTGAAGGTATTGAACAGGACTGGGTGCAGGCGGCGAAGTGGTATCGGCAGGCTGCCGAGCAGGGCGACGAGGTCGCGCACAAGAACCTAAAGTGTGCTTCCAGAGTCATCGCAGCTCAAGAAAATTTCGAGCGGAAGGCGAGTGAGTACCGCGAGGCAGCGGAACAAGGTGAGCCGGACGCGCAATATCAATTGGGGAAGATTTTTGAGTATTTTTTTATTCCAAATATCAACAATGGGCAGGTGGTGCAACGTCTGACGGAGACTGAACGGGAGTATCTTAAAAATATAAATGAGCAGGCGGAGGTATGGTACCGGATGGCGGCTGAGCAAGGTCATGCAAAAGCGCAGTACAAGCTGGCAATAATGTACGGAGAAGAAGGTGACAACGAAGAGGATCTCGAGCAGGCAGCGAGGTGGTGCCTCAAGGCGGCTGAGCAAGGCCATGCAGCTGCGCAGTCTTCTCTGGGGTATTTCTATTACCACGGTACGGGGGTAGAAAAAAATTTCGAGCAAGCGGTGAAGTGGTACCAAAAGGCGGTTGATCAAGACCAAAGGGACGCACAAGAGCTTTTGGGATTTATGTATTCATCAGGAGAAGGGGTTGAGCGGGATGCTTACAAAGCTGCGTACTTGCAAATGCTGAGTAACTTGGCAGCGCACAATGGGCATCAAAAGAGTGTTGCCTTAAACGACAGAAATGGCGAAGAAATCGATTATATCCTCGAGGTTCTGCGCGATTATCCTGAATTTAAGGGAGTAACGCGTGTAGAAATTCGGAATTTCAGTTCAGCAAAGATCAGCTGTTTGGCAGTAGATAGATTGATTCGGTCCGTTTCAGACATTCAAGGACTAAGGATATGTTTTCCTGATCCTAAATTTAATAATTGGGAGAAAGTCGATCCCAATCCATTTATCAGAGAGATCGCAGAGTCTATTCGAGTGGCTAATACTTGCCTGACTGAATTGAGGGTTGGATATGCCGATGTCGGTGCCGAAGAACAGGCGCTGCTTGATCAAGTGCTGGCTCAAAACCAATCTATTGCGAAGTTGCGGCAATACCTGCAGCAACATCCTGCGGCCCACTCGGACGAATTGCCGCTGGAAGTCTTGATGCCGCTGGCTGATCAGCTGATCGTCCAGGGCTGTAAAAGCGGGCAGAGCGAGCAAGCCGTGAAGGCAGGACTGAATGAATTCCTGATGAGTGTGCAGGCAGGACGATTGAATGTCCCGATCATGCAACCCGTGCACTAAATCGCGTGCAGGGCGCTGACTGTGCGTTCGCTGTGGCTGCCGAACGCACATTTCTGCGACAACCGAATGGCGCAGTTAGCCCCCTCAGGCTGGCGAACGAAGAACAGCTGGGTACTGGCCTAGCAGAACAGGGTTTTAGGCGGTGCTGAGTAAGTCGTCATCAGCATAAACGGCAACAGTGGCGTGCGATATTCGCTCAATTGTTTTGAATATAAATCGCGTGTGCATGAGTCTGTCGTTTGGAGGAACTTCCGGATTGCGGGGTAACTACTTGTTCTCTTCATTTTGCGAGGACAAGATCATGAAACACACCATAGATCCATACATAGGCGATAGAAATGCCGTATTAACCAGCAGCGAACAGGCTGACAGCCACCCGAATGATCAGGGCAGCAATCCTCCAGCAACAGCTAATTCGGGTTCTGCAGCACCCAAGATGGTGGGCGGGTCTCCGGAAGGTCGACAGACGCGGCTTCCTATCGATGGATTAGCCAACGATAGGGTGCAGCTCCCGAGTTCGGTTGCTGGCGCTGCCGGATCCGGAGCCTTCACTATCGGGCCAGTGAGCGATCCGCAGCTGATCGTTCGCACTTCAAGTGAATCAGGGGGATCGGCGACAGCCTCCGCGACGTCCCCCTCGGCACAAGCTGCCAGTCCCATGCTTCCCGCTGCATCGTTATCGACGGTGGCACCACAGTATCAACTCGGCCGTCAAGCCTTAGGGGCGAAGAATTACGAGCAAGCGTTGATATGGTTTCGCAAGGCGGCCGAGCAAGGCCATGCAGGCGCACAGTTCAACCTGGGCGGTTTGTACGACAAAGGTAAAGGCGTCGAAGAGGATCTCGAGCAGGCGGCCAGATGGTATCTAAAGGCGGCCAAACAAGGCCATTCGATCGCACAGTTCAACATGGGCGTGATGTACAACAAAGGTATAGGAGTCGAAGAGGATCGCGAGCAGGCGTTGATATGGTATCGCAAGGCGGCCGAGCAAGGCCATGCAGGTGCACAGTTCAACCTGGGCATGATGTATCAACAAGGTAAAGGAGTCAAAAAGGATCTCAAGCAGGCGTTGATATGGTATGGCAAGGCGGCTAAGCAAGGCCATTCGGTCGCGCAGTTCTCTCTGGCCGCGATGAATGCACAAGGGTGTCGCAAGGCGGCCGAGCAAGGCCATGCAGATGCACAGTTCGACCTGGCCGTGATGTACGACAAAGGTAAAGGAGTCAAAAAGGATCTCAAGCAGGCGTTGATCTGGTATGGCAAGGCG
>JAIXQK010000085.1 GCA_027485795.1 Oxalobacteraceae bacterium | reverse complement strand
TTGTATGCTCAGGCGCTTAAACAGAAAAGCCCCCGTTATCGCTAACGAGGGCTTAGCTTACTTGGTGGTGCAGAGGAGACTGGTTTCGAACCAACTCTCCAAACACCTGAGTAACGCTTGGGGTTGGTGAGGAAAGATTCGGGCGTTTGGCCGTTCTTCCGTCATCCCCCACGTTGTATCATTCAGTTCAGATTTCGAACCGGATCAACAGCCCACTTGGCTTTTCTGGAAAAAAGCGCCTTTATGACAGTCCCGACAACTCCTGCGGAAAGGTGCCAAGAATGGACGGACGATGCATGACCCAAACCGAGCTGGCCGAACGCTGGCGGATTAGCGAGGCCACGCTGGAACGCTGGCGCACCGAATCGAATGGACCTCTGTTTCTCAAGCTCGGCAACCAGGTGCGCTACCGGGTTCAAGATGTTGAAGCTTTCGAGGACGTCGCGTTGCGCGGTTCGACCAAAACCGACGGCGGGGTCGAACAACCTGCAACAGCCCCGCGTCCTGCATCTCGGCCTTCCCCGCACGTCGCTAAGTCCGCTCGACCGATCACGATCTGGTTACGCACAGGCTCTCGCAACACACGTCTGCGCCCGTTGGTCGCCACACGAACTTTGCACCGTCGATGATCGCAAACATAGGCAGTGACAGATTGGACCCAATTGCCCGCTCTATCCGGCCAACCCCAACGCCTGTGCCTCGGCTTCCTGCTCCAGATACACCCAATCAACAATCTCATCGCTTGGCGTATAGCCAGTGACGAGCTTTTCCATCATCAAACGAATGACGCCGACGTCGTTCACATTGAGCGCCATCTCCAACGCTTTCAAATTGTCCTCAAGCTCTGACCAAGGAATGAACTCTTCGTGGGCTTTCATGATCCGTGAGTGTGATGTGGGCTTGGGGTTGTCGCCAATCAGTAGCTCCTCGTAGAGTTTCTCACCTGGGCGCAGGCCAGTTATTTCGATCTCGATATCGCCATCAGGGTTTTGCTCATCTTTGACGGTCAGACCCGAGAGTTCGATCATGCGCCTCGCTAGGTCTATGATCTTGACGGACTGCCCCATGTCGAGGACGAACACGTCGCCTCCCTTGGCCATCGCACCTGCTTGGATTACCAATTGGGAGGCTTCGGGGATCGTCATGAAGTAGCGGGTGATTTCCGGATGGGTCAACGTGATCGGACCACCGTCGCGGATTTGCTGGCGGAACTTGGGCACCACCGAACCTGACGAGCCCAGTACATTGCCAAAGCGGACCATGCTGAATTTGGTGCCAGGAGTAGCTGCTGCCAGTGCCTGCAGCGCCATTTCAGCCAATCGCTTGCTGGCCCCCATGATATTGGTCGGTCTAACTGCTTTGTCAGTGCTGATCAGAACGAAGTCGGAAACCCCGTTTTCTACAGCGGCTTGAGCTGTACGCAGCGTGCCCAACACGTTGTTCTTGATGCCTTCGGCCGGGTTGTGTTCGACCAAGGGTACATGTTTGTAGGCGGCAACGTGATAGACCGTGTCCGGGTGCCAGGTAGACATGATCTCGCGTATGCGCTCGTTGTCTTGCACCGAAGCCAGCAAAGGCACCAGCACAATTTCACGACCGGCCAGCTTTTCCTCAAGTTCTTGATGAATGCCATAGAGAGCAAACTCACTCTGCTCGATCAGTAGCAGTTTGCTTGGACCGACAGCCAAGATCTGACGACAGAGTTCGCTGCCAATCGAGCCACCAGCGCCTGTCACCATGACGACCTTGCTTCGCACATTCATGGCCAACAGGATGTGGTTGGGCATAACCGGTTCGCGGCCGAGCAGGTCGTCAATGTCCAGATCACGTAGATCGGAGACACTAACTTTGCCTTGTGCCAAATCATTCACACTAGGCAAGGTGCGAACAGCCACACGCGATGTTCGAATCTGGGCCAAGATATCATTGCGGCGCTTTCGACTCAGTCTTGGCATGGCCAGCAACACGTCACTAATGGTCAATGTAGGGACTAAATTGACCAGATCCGCCGGGTTGTAAATCGGCTGACCATTCAACACATGGCCGTGCAGGCGATCGTCGTCATCCAAGAACCCGACAACCTGCATTTCATGACTATTGGCCATTGCAGCCACCAATTGGCGCCCGGTGCTCCCAGCGCCATAGATCAACACCTTTGGCCGTGAAGCATGCTTCAGAATGCTCAGATACTGGTCTCCCAGCCAGACACGCGCTAACGCGCGGGAAGCCCCCACGAACAAGAGCAGCAGAATGGGCTGGATGAGGCCCACGGTACGCGGCACGCCTGCGACACCAATGGCGGTAAAAATAGACGCATACAGCAGGCCGTAAATGCCCACCGCGCGGGCCACAGCAAGCAGTGCTGGCCAGCCGCTATAGCGAAAGATGGCTCGGTACAGGCCTGACACGATAAAGATAGGCAGCGCGATGCCAATGGATGCAACAACGGCCCACAAGGCAGTACCAGACATCGCCACAAACTCGCCGAGTCGCAGGTAGTAGGCCAGCCATACAGTTAGAACGCACAGACCCAAATCAACGGACAAAACGACAAAACGCTTCGCAGGTCTTGGCAATGCCAACATCGGTACTGCCAACTTAAACAGAGACTGTTTCATGGCGTGCAACCCCCTGAGTACTGAGTCCTGAGTCCTGAGTCCTCAAGATGATCCAAATTTTTCTTCAATGTGAAACTCCATCCCTTGCCAGAACCTTCAACACCGTCATCCATAAAATCTTCAGATCGAACCTCAGCGACTGACCCTGCAAGTACTCCGCGTCTAACGCCACCTTCTGAGGGATCGGCAGCTCATCTCTTCCGTTGACTTGGGCCCAACCGGTCAGGCCCGGCACCAATTTGTGTACGCCTTTTTCCGTGCGCAACGCAATCAAGTCATCCTGGTTGAACAACGCTGGACGCGGGCCCACAAAACTCATGTCGCCTTTCAGGATGCTCCACAGCTGGGGCAACTCGTCCAAACTAGATTTGCGCAAGAAGGGGCCAATTGGGGTTAGCCATTGGTCCGGGTTCTGAAGCAAATGTGTGGCCACTGCCGGTGTGTCGGTCCGCATGCTGCGAAACTTGGGCATTTTGAAGATGCGGTTCTGGCGGCCGACCCGCTCGCTCCAGTACAGTGCGGGGCCCGGTGAAGTCAGACGAACGGCAATCGACACCACCGCAATTGGCAGCGCCAAAAGCACGGCCGCCACCACCGCCAGCGCCAGGTCAAACAAGCGCTTCACGCTCTAAACCCTTCTGCTGCACGTCGCAGGCCCTCATCGACTGAAACCGGCGGTATCCAATCCAGTAGCCGTCGTGTCTTGGTAATGTCCAGTTGCAACGAGCCGCACAACCGCTGGTAAATACCGGTCTTCTTCACTGCATGAGCGCCGATCTTCAACATCAAAGGCGGCACATAAAACAGGCGTGCGGGGTGGCCTAAAGCAGCACCCATGCGTCTGAGCAAGCCAGCGGTAGAAAGATCTTCACCGTCACTCACCAAGAAGGTCTGGTTTGCGGCGGCAGGGTGGCTCAAACAGGTCATGCTCAAGTCCACTAGGTTGTCCAATGCAACCAAACTGCGACGGTTTTTGGTGACCACAGCCAATGGCAGAGGCACCCCACGCGACAGCCAACGCATCATCGATTCAAAGTTGGCCTTGACTCCTGGCCCATACACCAGGGGAGGCCGAATGATCACCACCTCCATCGTCGTGTCAGCGGCTATCTGGCGCAGAGCCTGCTCTGCTTCATGCTTGGACACGCCATAGGGGTCTTCCGGTGCCGGAGTATCATCGGCGGTGAAGGGGTGCCCTTCTTGGGTGAATTCACCGTTGACCTTGATGGAGCTTAGGTAGACGAAGCGACGTACACCAGCTGCTGCCGCCTGGCGAGCGAGGTTGGCTGTGCCTTCGACGTTCACCTGGCGAAACTCAGCCAATGGATCCATGCTCTTGTCGTTTATGACGTGAACGCGAGCGGCCAGATGCACAACTTGATCCACGCTTCTCAGGACCACCGTCCAATCGGTCTCTGCCGAAAGGCCTCCCATCGCGATAACCTCAACACCATCAGGTACCGAGCTCAAGGACCTCACAGTACCCCGCACCGCTGTCCCATCCCTGACCAGTCTTGCACAAAGCGCGGAGCCTACAAACCCGTTCGCGCCTGTTACCAACGTTGTCATGGGGTCACAGGGTCTTGCGCCAGACCGTTCGTTTTACGTAATCGGTGTAGCTTTCCACGATACGAAGCACCTGCTTAGAGACCGATGGGTTTTCGTAATCCTGAACAGGCCGAACCGGATGTGCTGCAGGGCTATGTTGGGCAAGGGTCACTCGAACTGCATCCAAAACGCGATCCTTCTTGAGCCCCGCCATGATCAGCGTCCCGGCATCCATGCCTTCAGGTCGCTCATGAGCATTGCGAATCGTGATGGCAGGCAGATTCAGCAGCGATGCTTCTTCGGTGATGGTTCCGCTGTCAGAAATCACGCACAGGCTGTCCATCTGCAGCCGGATATAGTCGCAAAAGCCAAACGGCTTCATGAATTGAATCCTGGCATCAGGCTTCACACCCGACAAGGCATCCAACCGCTTGCGAGTTCTTGGGTGGGTCGAAACGATCACTGGCACGCCATAGGTTTCGGCCAGTGCGTTCAGCGTTTCCAGCAGATCCCGGAGGTTCTCTTCTGAGTCCACATTCTCTTCCCGGTGCGCGCTGACGATGAAGTACTTACCCTGCTTAAGTTGCATGCGCTGGAGCACGTCTGAGGCCTGAATCTTGGGCATGTAGTGATCCAAGACTTCACGCATGTGCGAGCCGGTTTTGATGATCGTCTCAGGACGGATGCCTTCGGCGATAAGATAGCGACGGGCGTGCTCTGTCAGCACCAGGTTGATATCGCTCAGGTGATCCAGCACCTTGCGATTGAGTTCTTCGGGCACGCGCTGATCAAAGCAGCGATTACCCGCCTCCATATGGAAGACAGGCACTTTACGACGCTTGGCTGCGATGACTGCCAGGCAGGAGTTGGTATCGCCGTACAGCATCACGGCGTCAGGCTGCTCAGACGCCAACACCTCGTCGGCTTTCTCGATCACCCGGGCTATGGTCTGGGCCGCGTTGTCGCCCACCGCTTCCAGAAAGTGGTCAGGCTTGCGGATTTCCAGATCGTCGAAGAAGACCTGATTCAGCTCGTAGTCGTAGTTCTGCCCGGTGTGCACCAACACATGCTGGGTGTGGCGGTCGAACTCGGCAATCACCCGACTCATCTTGATGAGCTCTGGCCGGGTACCCACGATGGTCATGACCTTAAGCATGCAACTCATCCTTGATGTAGTCCAGGGACAGGAGTAATGACTTGACCTCTTGAACATTCAGGCGCTTTGTGTTGTGCGAGGTGTAGTCGTCGAGGGTCGAGATGTCCGTCTCTCCCTCGCTGAAGTATTTGGCGTAGTTCAGGTCGCGGTTGTCGGCAGGAATACGGTAATAGCCACCCATGTCGATGGCATGCGCCATCTCCTCACGGGATATCAGCGATTCGTAAAGCTTCTCACCGTGCCGCGTTCCAATCACCTGCGTTTGCTTCTCGGGGTGGCCAAACAGCTCTTTCAACGCTTGTGCAAGGTCTCCCACGGTCGATGCCGGTGCCTTCTGGACAAAAATGTCACCCTGCTTACCGTGCGTGATGGCATACAGCACCAGGTCCACGGAGTCTTCCAAAGACATCAGGAAGCGGGTCATGTTCGGGTCGGTGACGGTCAGTGGACGACCTTCTTTGAGCTGGGATACGAACAGCGGAATGACAGACCCACGGGAGGCCATCACGTTGCCGTAGCGCGTGGCGCAAAAGACTGTCTCGCCCTTCTGTTGCAAACGCGCTTTGGCGACCATGACCTTCTCGGCCATCGCCTTAGAAATTCCCATGGCGTTGATCGGATAGACCGCCTTGTCCGTGGACAACACTACTACACGCTCAACACCCGCGTCCGTAGCTGCATTCAGCACGTTTTCGGTGCCCATTACGTTGGTTCGCAAGGCTTGCATTGGGTAGAACTCGCAAGATGGCACCTGCTTCAATGCGGCCGCATGGAAAACGTAGTTCACCCCCTTCATGGCTTGGCGCAGACTGTCTTCATCACGCACGTCGCCAATGTAAAACCGCAGCTTGGGGTGATTGAGCGCAATGCGCATGTCCTCTTGCTTTTTCTCATCCCGGCTGAAAATGCGAATTTCCTTGACATCCGTATCCAGAAAACGTTTTAGCACCGTCTGTCCAAAGGAACCGGTGCCACCAGTGATCATCAGGGTTTTGTTGTTGAACAATGTTTTTCCTTTCACCGGAACTCGCGCATTTGCGCGATCAGATCTGGCCATGCGGGTGCTACATAACCCGTAACCTCCCGAAACCGGCTGGCATTCAGTGATCGATCAATTTTTAAGTTGCCATCCGGCTCGATTTTCAGCCCTTTGCCGTACTCCCGGTTCACTATCTCCAGCAGCTCATATTTTGATATCGGTTGGGCGGCGACATGGTACAGCCCATGCAAATCTTTGTGCGGCAAAACCTGATCGCGGATTACTCTCGCCAGCTCGCAGGTGGGCAACCCGGAAAAAATTGCGTGTGTGAAGCCTTTGACATTCCCTTGTTGCGCGAGAAACCAACCGATCAAGCCGTGGGCACTATTCAACTCGTGCCCAATGATCGAAGTACGCAAAGTAACTGCGTGCGGATAATCCACTTCGCCTATGAGCTTCGACCGCCCATAAAGATCTTGAGCATCGGGTTCGTCTACCTCAAGATAATCTCCTTTGCGTCCGGAAAACACACAATCGGTACTGATGTGTACTAGCCGCGCACGAACCAGCTCACACAGGCGCGCTAAGCGGTGTGGTAGCAAAGCGTTGATGGGTAACGCAGATAGAGGGTCATCCGCTTCTGAAAGCTGCTTGACCAAGCCAATACAATTAATGACCACTTCGGGCTGCACGTTTGAAAACAGCCGGATCAACGAATCCGTGTTCTCAACGTCGATACCTGTAATGATGTTGTCCGCCATTTCACTGGCGAAGAATCCTTTCACCAATGCTGAACGAGCACTTCCAAAAACCTCATGATGCCCTCCATGTGCCATCAACCTAAACACGGCATTGCCAAGCATGCCTGAGGCTCCAAGTACCAGAATTCTCATGCTGTCTTCTCTCGTCCGGAAATTACTTCCATGAAATGTTCAATCAATTCGTCAGCTAATACATCTGGTGCAAAATGCCTGTCAAAATACCTACGGCCGCGTTGGCCCATCTGCTGGCGCTCAAGAGGTGACAGCGCTGCCAGCTGCAGTACGTTTTCCGCCAGTGCCTGTGCGTTTCCTGCTTCGGAGCAGAGGCCTGCGCCAGCTTCGCTAATGATGCGAGAACCTTCTCCATCCAAGGCTGCCAATACTGGTCGACCTGCCGCCAGATAAGCCTGCACCTTGCTCGGTATCGTCAGACTAAAAGTCGGGTCCGGCCGTAGACTCACCAGCAATGCTTCAGCGACACCAAAGATTACGTGCATGTCCGAGGCATCGAAGCGGCCAGACAGAATCAGGTTGGACAGTCCATAGATATCACGCTGTTGCATCAGCCAAGCATCCATGCTGCCGCTGCCTACCAATACTATGCGAACCTCTGGATACGGAAGTAATTCGCGCGCTGCCTCAACGATAGTGTCCAAACCCTGAGCGTTTCCAAGATTACCAGCGAACACCACACTGAAATAAGTCTGAAGTTCTTTCACCAATGCCATTGCACGCTGACTGGCATGGCGCTCGCTACTTGTTTTGTACAGATTCGGGTAGTAATGGATTTTGCCTGGATTATCGGTCAGTGCTGCTACCGGTGCAACGAAGGCCCTAGATTGCACCAGAATGCGATCACAGGCACGGTAAATTAGACGCACGATACGTGCCACCGCACCCAGCAGCCACTGGTTTTTGATTCCCCCCGCGGCAGACAAACTCTCAGGCCACAAATCTTGAACCCAAACTACTAGCGGCACTTGCCGCCTCCGCGCCAACCAGATCGCCGGTAGTGCTTGCAGCAACGGTGATGGAGCGTAAACGAATACGAGATCGTATTCGTCGTTTCCAACCAAACTTCGTCCAAACAAAATGCCCGAGATAATGAATGAAAGATAGTTCAACGCTAACCGTATGCGGGAACGACGTCCCCGTGCCACGATGGGCAGCCGCAGAATGGTCGTCCCGTCACGCTGCTCCCTCTGTCGGCCTCCCGCCCGATAACCTTCAAAAATCAGTCCGTCAGGATAGTTTGGCTTGCCGGTCAAAACAGTCAATTCAACGCCGCGCGCGACGAGTAACGGCACAAGGCTATTAATTAAAAAATTTTCTGGCCAATAATACTGGGACAGCAACAGAATTCGCATCTCAGCCCGACTCTGCCAGCCGCACCAGGAAGCTGGCCGCATCACCTGGCATGGCAGGCTCCACCACCTCACCCTGGTATCGCATAACTGCACGCGCAATCGACAGCGCGGACTCCGGATCAAAGGTGACGACCGGTGTTACCACATCGCGCACGTAATCGCGTTCCGCCGCGACAATAGACATTCCCGCCCGGCGCGCTTCCAACAACGGCAAGCCAAAGGATTCGAATAGCGAAGGATAGATGAGGGCACCGCACTGCGAATACAGTCCGGAAATCTGACTCGGTGGTACTGGTTTATTGGCAACACGCAGGCCATGCTGACGCACCAACCGCTCCACCAAAGCGCAAAGCGCTGCTTCACGCTGCGTATCCAAGGTCAGACAAAGAGACGGTCGAAAGCCGCGACTCGCAAGCAGAATCCATGCTTGGAGCAAGCGACGATGATTCTTGTGCGGCTCACCCGAAGCCACATACAGGTAGTCATAGAGAACCGGCAGCTGTCCCACCGATGGTTGGACTTCACGAGGAAGGAACGGCAATATACTGGCTTCACATCCGAAATTCTCTCGCACCTCCTGCAACATTGTTTCCGTTTGCACCAACAAGGTAGCGTTACGTAAGCGATGGCGCAACCAAAGACGCTCGATACGAATGCGGAGGCGAGCCGACCACGGCAGACCAACTAAGCGCCGAGAACCTATCAAATAGCGATTTTGCAGGTATACAAAAACCCGAGCGGAACTACGAAATAAAGGCGGCAAATTACCGAAGCACAGCAGAACGTCGTCTCTTTGACAGAGCAACTGCAAGCGACGCTCGGCCTGCAGCCTGCCAACTAGGCTTGGCGGGACCCGAATCACCTGTACCTTGGGATCAAGCTCAGGCAACGGTTCAAAACGCTCGTCCAGCTGCACTACAGCGGGTTGTTTTAACGAGGAAAGCAAGGCCAGCAGCAGCGTACGTCCGCCGCCGAGATGTATATTCGGCGCGTGAATGACCAAATTCAATTCCGAACTCCGGGCCGTGCCAATACCATCAAGGTCTCGCCGCCCAACAGCCGGGCGCCTAAGTCGCGGTCTATAGCGTACGCTAGACTCCGCACACATCCAGCAACTCTCGTTTTAAAGGAACGTTGCGGTGCATTCACTGCGGCACCTGTAAAACGAGCTTCTACGATCTCAAAACCCGACTCCCGGAGTAGAGACAGGGCCAACCCCCGGGTGAAGTAATGCAGATGCCCTACCTTGTCCCGCACTTGCAGGAGAGGGCTCTCGCGCAGGACTCCGAGTGCGGAGAGATCGAGCGGAAAGTGGAATGCCACCAGTTTGGCTCTTTGTTGTAGCCGCGCCAGAAACTCCCAAGGATTGCCTAGATGCTCCAACACATCTAGCAACAGAATGAGGTCTGGGATGGGCTCGTCCAAAGACAGGTAATCGGCCAGTTCGAAACGTATCCCTCGCACGGATGCGTCAGACCAGAAATTACTAGCTTCTGGTGCGATGTCGAATCCCGCCAAAGAGGCTTGGGGGTAATGCCCGCGCAACGCCGCTAGTACCGCACCTGAGCCACAACCAATCTCAACAATACTAGACGGCTGAAATTCGTGATCGACGAGCAGCTGATACAACTTACCGGCTTTCCAAATTGCATCTTTACTGTCCCAGTCAGGATTTTTTCGTGCGTAGTCGCCATTCAGGTAGCGATCCAGCGTGGGGTCTTGTCGCGCGCTCATTTTTTATCAGTCTTCAAGATACCGCGTAGTTTCCAAAGCAGCCTATGCGCAGTGCGGTTGATCGCTGCATTCGCCAACATCCGTAGCGTGGCCGGGGACAGTACCTTCTTCGGCGCATGTCGGAGTGCTTGTTGTATGCACTGCCAAGCGCTGCGGAGTCTGCCGGCACGTAGGTGCAGTTGCGCACTAACCAAATTGGCGCTTGCCAGCGCACATTCTTTAAGCGCATTATCCAAAGCCCTCGCGGCGGCATCGTTCAATATGCCTGAAACGATCAGCACCGGCTCTGCGGCGCGTTCCGGGGTTGTTACTGAAAATGTCTGAGAACCTTCGTGTACACGGAACGCAGCGAGCACCTGCGGCAGGTGATGAATGTTGCCATGTAGCCCAATTCGCAGCCAGAAATCATAATCCGGCATTTGCCGAAATTGAGGATTCCACGGCCCCGACTTCAGATACGCCGAGCGCCGGAAGAAGGCCCCTGGTCCAATAGGGCAGGACGTGCGGGTCAACATATGTTCGTAGCTGAATTTGGGTAGCCTTACCGTGCGCACCCGACGCGACTCCGGATCAATCAGGTGGAAGTCACCATACGTGGCCACTACTGCCGGCATCGTCATCAGTACCGCTACGGCACAACTTACCGCGCTTGGCTCCAGCACGTCATCGGCACTGAGATAGCCGAGAACCTCCCCCTTGGCCATTTCCCACCCGCGGGCTAACGTACGAGATTGCCCCAAGTTGGTCTGGGTCTCCCAATAGAATCCGTCGCCGAGTTCCGCGAGTACCGCAGCCGTGTCATCTGTCGACCCGTCGTTAAGGACTATCAGTTCGACCTTGGGATAGTCCTGGCCCAACACACTTTTTACCGCCGCTGCCAGATAGCCGGCATGGTTATACGCGGGTATTACCAGCGAAACGAGCGGGCGGTCAATTTCAGCCGCTGTTGCACTCATCATGGATCTCGCTGCAGATACCATCTGCCCGGTGTGGACCTCAAACACCGCACATGACCCGGCGTCTCGCTCTTGATTCGGTACATCTTCAAAGGCTGCGCATCAAGCAATTCCTGAACTTCAGCAGCGTGACTGACGGCAAGCTGCGCCATGTCATCCGCAAGCTTCCCAGAGACTTGGGCGTCAATAACTAGGTAAGCGAACCCATGCGACTGCAGCCAAGGCAGGAGCTGTGCCTGGTCAGGTATCTCTCGCTGCTCCTGCAACGAGTCCCTGCATTGAAGATGAGAAGGCGCTAGCCAGTAGGGATAGTAGGAGGAAATCAATATTCGATCGCCCGGACGAGCGACCTCCTCGAGTTGCTGAAATGAGCTGCACTCCACACTGGCAAGCAGGCACTTATTGTTCCGCGCATACGTTCCGGAAAGGATCGCTCCGGCTATGGGTAAAAGATGCCAGAAAGAAGCCGCTATTGCTAGCATGACTGTGGCCGCGGTCCCCGTCTGCAGCACTCGGGACACAGGCATCCTTGTAAGCACATCTTCTGCCGCAATCGCAAGTATTGGCACGAAAAGCAGCAGCGTCGCGAGAATATATCTAGGTGCGATCACCGAGGGCCGCAGCACCATCCATGCCGCTACCCCCGCAAATGCGGCAACCGTCACCGCCACCGTCATGCTTCTTCTCCATGATGCCGGGCGTGCCATCCAGGCTAGGAATGGCAGGAATGCAAGGAATAAAAACGATAGGCCACCGCCTTGCATCGGATAACGTCCGAAGACCAGAGCAAAGGGATATGTAAGTAGGATTTTTCTCGTATCCTCAGGGGAGAACCAAACCTGACTGAGCAGATTGCCTTCGCCTTGGCCACCCAAGAATGGCGCAAGCGGCGCATCAAAGAGCATTCCATTTTTGAGTAGCTGGGGAATCCATGCGACAAGCGCCGCAATTGCCATCAACCCACTCACCCGAGCCAGGTTGACTGACGACTCCCCTAATCTAGTTTCTTCAGAACGACTTACTACCAGTCGCCAAGCAAGCAATACAAACAAACTAACACCCAGCACCAATAGGTACGAAAACTTGGCAGTAGTTGCCAAGCCGGCAAACCATCCTGCCACACCAAACGCCAGTACTGAGACCCGTGATTCCGTTCCACGCAACAACCAATAAACTGCGGCAAGACCAAATGCAGCGGCAGCCAGATCAACTTTACCGTCGTAGACGTAGTGATGAAATGTGTATGAGCTAAACAGCATGGCCCACGAAAGCGCAACTGCAGCGATTCCCCCACCACACAAACGCACTATGCCGGCCAGCATTACTCCGACTGAAACAGCAATTGGAAACATGAAGAACTTGGCGGCATGTTCATCAGCCAACACCATCAATGCCGCGTAGTGAAGTTCAACGGGCAGTCCGATAGCCGAAAAAAAATAGAACGGCCCGTGCATCGGTTCAAGTACCCCGGTAGCAGCGATAATTTTCGGATAGACCATATAGAAAGCCGCGGCATCCCCCTTCGGTGGCAAAACCCATGCGCCAATGCCACTACCTAGGGCAAGCAATGCAGTGAACCCAGCAATAAGGAATAGCCATAGGGGCATCACCCTGAACGCCCTCAGAGGATCAAGGGATGCATACATCCAATCTCGCAGACTTTTGCGACCCAACACCAAACCAACTGTACCGGGTAACAAAACCAAGATCAGCGGTAGCGTACGTAACTGCCCAATCAATCCCAGGACTGTCAATAGTGCTGAAATTACTGCAGCACCTGCCAAGAAACCGCTGGCAACGAGAATTGATGAATCGTCAGAGGAACTTTCATCTGTGGATATCTTGATGCGACAGCGACCAAACGCTTGGACAATCAGAAATCCCCACCCCAGGCAGACAACAACATAGGCGACGGAAATCGCAAGTGACAGCATCCAGTGCATCGAATCAATATAGAGAAGGACTAAAGAAAAGCGGATAGATCACTTCGCGAACCCTCCAAAAAACCTCGGGTAGCAGACTAGTAACACGTCCCACTGCGGGTATTGTGACAATCACAAACACCGCAATCAGAAGGAAAAACCACACAAGGATAAGAAATGTGGATGCTGCACCTAGTGACTTCATGGTCATGGCATATCCTTGAGTGGCAGAGGTGAGCGCTCACGCAACAGCATGCACATCACTCCAATCATTGTCGAGCCAACCAAAGTCAGCAGATGCAGCAGGACGATAAACGCCAAGGCCAAAGGTCCTTGGAGTGCAACCAGAGCCAATCCGGCAAGCCCAACGAACTCGTATGTGCCCACTTGTCCAGGAGAAGAAGGCACCATCGATCCCATTGCCAATACCAAAAGCACTAAAAGCGCATTACCTAATGCTAGCGGCAAGCCGACCGAGGTAGCCACAATGTAGACTATGACAACCTCGATAGTCCAAATCAATCCTGTGAGCAGTAGAAAACCGACAGCATGTGAAGGTCTGAACATTCCGGCTATTCCCTGCAGAGCCGATATCACCATATGATCCAGCTTTGTCCCCACTGCCACGGGTAACCATCGAGCTAACATCGCAACCAATGGCGGAAGCCAACGCCGACCCGTGGTGTGTACCAAAACCAGTAAGCTCATGGCAGAAATAGATAACAGGGAAAGCAAGATACCCGCTTTTTTAATCCACTCCGGCAGTGCGGGATAGCTTATGAGGACCGCTGCCAAAAGGGTTAAAGTCGTTACTAGGTCGACTGTTCGCTCTGTCACCAAGGTGGCAAACACCTTAGTTCGCGACATCCTTTCAGACCTGCCCAGTTCGAGTGCTCGTGCTACATCCCCTGCTCGAGCAGGAAGAATATTGTTCAAAAGGTAGCCGACCATCAATGCGGAAAAACTTTGCCAGAAGCGAACCGGCGGTTGGTGGTCAACCAATAGACGCCATCTTTGGGCGCGCGTTATGAACGACATAAAGATCAACACCGGAACCGGGGCAAGCACCGAAATATCGACTTGACTCAGGGCGCTGGTCAACTCAGCAAAGTTGAACTGTTGGGCGAGCCAGAATAGTGCAGATGCACTAATAAGTAAGCCCAGAACAGTAGGAAGATGACGGCGACTCAATTTGATCTGAATTCGTCTGCCGCCTGCCCCAGAACATCGGCCATTTGGCGTGCCACGACATCCCAGTTGAGGTACTGGTTAACAAATGTACGCCCACCCTCCCCAACACGACAGCGTAACTCGCCGTCTTCCAACAATAGCTTTAGGCGGGCGGAGATCTCGGCCGGATCGCCGGAAGTGCATTGAATCAGATGTTGTTGATCCACCAGAACTCCGGTACCCAAGAGATCGAGCGGAGTGTTGACCACCGTGGGCACGCCTAACAACATCGCTTCGATCGTGGCGGTACCCAAGCCGACGTATTGTCCGGTAAGTGAGGAATAAAACACGGTAGCACGATGCATTTGAGCGATTACCTGTTCATGCGACATTTCACCCACGAATGCGATCCTGTCGGACAGACCCAGTTCAGCAGCCAGACGCGGGGCAGCATCGTAGTAGACATGACCAACGATGCGTAAGCGCAATCGGGGATATTCGGGCGCCAACTGGGCGAAAGCTCTCACCAATGGTACAAAGCTGCGCTGTTCACTTACCGCGCCAACGCCAAGAATTTCATCATCCTTTTGGTAGTCGTGCTGACGGCTCAGCAGGCGGGCAGGATCCCCATTGACTCCATAATTGACAATCACGACTTTACGCAGGATCTCCTTACCTTGAACGTCCAGCAAGTATTGGCGGATCTGGTTATCCCAAGCAATGATTCGGTCACAACCTGGAAAAACCAACAGGCCACACACCAGGCGATCAAGCACATTCAAAATGCGATTACGTCGCGGGTTTAATGACTGTAACTGAGTTCCGACTGAACAAACGAGTGGAATCCGGTTCAGCCATGCTGCAAAGCGCGCGGGAAAAGCAATATCCAGATAGTGATTGACTAGGAGAATTGCTTCTGCGCCACTAAGTCTTGCTATGCGGTTGAGACGCCACCAGTTAGCCGGTTTCCACGCACACAAACGAAAATGCTTGAAGAAACCCGCAAGTGGCAGACTAATTGCTGGCAACCGGTGAACCGTCAGCCCATCTTCACTACCAGTGTCCACCTCCCCCAGGGTCACGACTTCAATCTGGTGACCATGACCCTGCAGTGCCATGGCTAAATTTCGTGTGTAGAAAGCCGTGCCGGTGCGCATCGGCGGGAACATCCCACCAACAACCAGAATTTTCAATCTGCGCTCCGGATAAATCTGGCTGGCACTCCTGTGACCACTACGTTGGCCTCAATATTCGCTGTTACAGCGGCCCCCATCCCGACGAGGCTACCGTCCCCGATGGCCACGCCCTCACGAACCGAACAGGAAGTCCCAAGGTAACAAGTACGACCGACCTTGACAGCACCTGACAACATCACCCCGCTGCCCAAGATCGACCAGTCGCCAACTTCCACATCATGGTTCAGCACCGTTCCAGAAAGAACGGTTGCGTGCTGGCCGATTCGCACATTGGACAGCGCGACCACATTCGGATAAATGATGCTTCCTTGCCCTATCTGCACATCATCAGCGACAATTGCCGAAGGGTGTATCAACGTCTCGAATTGAGCCGGCAGCATGCCGTTTCGTTCCAGTAATTCTTCACGTTTCCGATAACTACGAGGACTACCCAAGCAATCAACAAACCATGCGTTTTCAAAGGATTTCCAACTAGCAATTGGCCCCAGCACCGGAACACCGAACCGAAGGGTACCTTCCGGGATAGCATCATCCAAGAGGCCCATCACTTGGTAACGCATCGAGTCACGGTTGATTGACGCGATCAGAGCCAGCACATCGCTGCCCGTTCCAGCAGCACCTACTAGGACCAGTTTCCGAACTCCGCTCATGTTCTAGTTAGATCACGTTGACGCGATACCAGTCGGCCGTCCGGCGTATGCCCTCTTCCAGATCGACTTTTGCCTTATATCCGAGCAGGTTCTCTGCTTTCTTAGTCTCAGGTATGCGTAGCTCAATATCCGCTGAAAGTGGTGGCTTGAAGACAATTTCGGATGAAGAACCTAGAACACGACACACGGCCTCTGCAAGGCCAAAAATTGTAGTCACAGCACGGGCGTTACCAACATTGAACGATTCACCAACAGCCTCTGGACGATCCAAGGCAAGCATCAAGGCATCGACCATATCGTCAACAAAGCACCACGCGCGGATCTGTGTGCCGTCGCCATAGATGGTGATCGGCTCATTCTTTAAAGCCTTTCGAATAAAAATCTGGATTGCACCCTCACCGGTTTGACCAGGGCCATAAATATTGAATGGCCGCAGCGTTACGGTCGGCAGATTGTGCTCCCGGAAATAAGCATGAGCCAAGTGCTCGCCTGCTAGCTTGCTTACTGCATATACCCAGCGAGCCTCGCCTGCCGAACCCGCGACAGCTTGGTTTTCTTCGCTCACGCGGTAGGCCATGCTTCCAAACACCTCAGAGGTCGAAAACTCGATCACCCGGTCGCGTACGCCAGCCAGTTGCGCGGCACGCAGCACGTTGGCTGTACCAATCATGTTGACTTCCATGGTGCGCACCGGCGACTTGATCACGGTGTCGATTCCGGCAATCGCCGCCGCATGCACTACGATGTCGGCGCCCTCCACCGCTTTGGCCACGGCCTGGGGGTCGAGTATGTCCCCCTGGACCAGGCTGATATTGGCGTTGTTCTGCAAGCCTGTATGCTGAATGGTGTTGCGCGCCAGGTTGTCGAACAGGACGATCTGGTTGTCGCCGGCCAGTCGGTCAGCGAGGGTGGAACCGATGAAGCCGGCTCCCCCGGTAATGACGATGCGTTTTCCGCTGATGGCCATGCTGCTACTCCTGTGGTCGTGTTTGCTGTTATTTGCTTGCCAGCGTTGGCGTGCCGGCGAATTGCTGTATAAGTTTTTCTATGCCCGGCTTGTCGCTCAACCCGAAAGCCGGCATGCCGTGGCGTTCCAATATGCCTCGCATGACGCGCTGCATATTCTGTTTGGACATCCCCATGCCATGGATGTAATCGCAGTGCGCCGGGTCATATAACCACTCTGCTGGAAAGTCGCCGCGCGCCAACGCCAGGATGCGTTCGGCTGAGCGACTGGCGAGCCATCGGCTCTCGACGAACTCGCGCGCGCGCGCCCCGAGAATGCATCGGAATTCGGCATCGACCACCAGTTTTTCGATGGCCGCCTCGATGTCTTCAGGCAGGCAAAACAGGGTAGGCGGTATCCATTCGTCGGCAATGTCCGCGGGCTGGTGGGCGGCGTAATAGCCGCCGACGATAGCTGGTTTGCCAAAGAAGGCAGCCTCAGTGGCGAAGCCCACCATCGCCATGTCGGAATACAACTGGTCGATAACGAAATCGCATTGAGCGATCAATTCCAGCACCTCGCGGTTGGGACGGCCGGTGATCTCGATGAATCGAATCTTGTTACCTTTGGCCTGCAGGGTCGCGACCGCCGCGCGGATGCCGGGAGTGCCCTTGCCCTCCGGAAAAGATGGGCTGTGCAGGATTGTCACTTCCTGGTTTTCGCGGCGCGCAGGCTGCTGCGCCAGCAGCGCGCGGTCGGGCATGTAAGGCATGCCGACGATCAGCCGTTGCACGAAGGGACGGGTATGGTGCTGGCCATGCGAAGGCGAATTGATCACCACGTCGGCATAGCGGTCGATACGGTCCACGTTGGCCTTGCGGGCGGCGGTGAGGGCAGCATAGGCGTCCAGCTTGCAGGCTTTGACTTCCTCGCTGTCGGCATCCCGCAGCGGACCGATATAGCCGGTGCCTTCGCGCATCGCCGCCGGCAGGTACATGTCCTCGGCAAAGCCGTCCATGAAACCGCAGCGGCCATCGGTGCCATGGAAGTTATAGACGATCTTCTTTCCCAAAAACTTCAACAGCGGCAGTTCGCGAAAGCGGAAAAAGCTGGTGGCGCAGCAGAATACGAATACGTCAAAGCGCAGCAAGGCCCAGGCCAGCAGCAGGGCGCGGGTAATACCCGCCAGCGCCGACCACGCCAAGCGTACCGGCGCGCTGGCATCACGGTGGCGTATGCGTCCTGCCACTGCTGCCTGCGCCATGCGGATCCAGATCGATCGGTGCGGATCCTCGTAGCCGAAGCGATGACGAGTGAGCGTGACCAACTCGGCCTGCACGCCGATGGCATCGAATCCCTTCTTCAGGTTGCTGTAGAAGCCCGATACTTCCGCTAGTCCGAGGAATACCCTCATGCTTTTCTCGGCCCGAGATTAAACACTCAAGCTTGAGATGTAGGCTTTTATACCGTTTGCAAAGAAAATGCCAGGCTCATCCAACATAAAGCTCATGCGCCGGATATCGGCGATCAGATCAGCGCTGCCACTTGCGGGAAGAATCTCGAACTCTGGCCTTCTCCCTAGAGCATCGCCTATCGTCTCCGCGATTTTGCGCAGGCTCAACACCTCTGGACCTGCCACATTTATTTTGTGGCTGCCCTGCAGAACCATTGCTGCCTGTACCGCACGAACCGCATCGTCAACATAGATTGGATTAATCTTCAGACCATCCTCGCCAATCAGCCTGATAGGTGTTCCATTACGGACGGAACTGACCAGCCGCGGGATAAGCATCTGAGACCGCTGCCCCGGCCCGTACGCAAAGAAGAAACGCAAGCTGATAACGTTCATGAACGACGCGTAACTATCGGACAGCAACTCTGAACAAAGTCGGGTCCCCAAGTAAAAGCCCAACTCGCCCTTTGCGACAATTTCCTCGTCTTCGGAGAAGCTATCCGAGCGGGTACCATAGATACCCCCGGACGACGCCAGCACGAATTGCTTGACCCCAATTTCCCGAGCATAAGCAAGCAGCCGCACTGTACTCGCTGTATTAACATTGAAAACATCTTCGGCTCGCTGCGGGAACTCTCGATAATGATTCGATTGCGCCAGGTGCACGATGATGTCGATATCCTTGGGCAGTGCAGTTGCCGACCATGGCTGGCCAAGATCAATGTTCAACGTATGGGTAGCAACGGGCACACTGCCCGCCCGGGCCACTGCAAATACTTCATTCTCCTTATCAAGACACTGCAATAGGCGTGCTCCGATCAGCCCGCTAGCACCCGTAACAAGAATTTTCCTCATAGCGCAAAATCCTGACTACCCTTCGGAAATAACCCAATGCTCTTGTTGATTTGAGCAAACACCTCCCCCACCGATTCGACCGAGTGATGGCGCTTAACATAATCGGGACCACGGCGCCCCGTTTCTTTCAGCCCCTCTGGGTCATGCATCAGCTTACGCAAGGTTTCCTTGACAGTCCTCGGCGAGCAATTAATCAGTGGAATCTCATTCTCTTCAAGCAATCCCGCATCAACATAAAGTCTTTCGAGATCGTCTCGAAGATAACAAAGTACTGGCTTGCCCATGGCCATGGCCTCAATTGCAAACATCGCATACCAGCCAATGATCAACTGGTCGACCACTACATCTACGGTATCGATCAGTCGCCGAATTTCATCGTTTGGTAGTTTCTGCACCAAGACCAGTTCGATTTCCTCACCTTCTACCCGCAATTCCTCCACTGCCCGGATAAAGAAATCTGTTCCTTTGATTGCTTTGTGATTTGGCGCGTGCAACACCCTGAACGGCCGCACTGAATCGACTGGCGTGGAGAGAGACGTCTTATTCGTTGGCTGCCAACGCTGAGTATCAATGGAGAAGTGCGCAACCATCAGGGTGTGCCAGAAATGCATATAATCAACCCAGTCGCAGCCTGAAATAACGTGGTTGGCATGCGAACTCCAGATGTCGATTTTCTTCGCGATGGTGTTGCGGGTATGCCTTTGCAGAGGATAGTCTTTTGCCATTACATGGCGAAAGACTAGATTTGGCGTTCTTAAGAGATCCTGCACATCACCGCCGTAAGGCATGATTACGGTGCGCACACCCGCAAGTCGATAAAGTTGGGGTTCGAATCGCCACAACAGTGCGGTTGCGTAGAGTGGGCCGCCAGTGAAATACACGTAAAGGCAGCGATACCGAAATATCGCGAACAGGAATAGAAAATTTGTTTCGCGAAGAAGTCTGCGCATAATGCGGGAGGTTGGCAAAAACTTCCGGTCAAATTCATCCGTAATGAAATAGAGATCATCGACGAAGGTCTCTACCGAATACCCCTGCTGAACCAACGCCTTCTTGTGATAGATGTTGTTGATCATCGGCATTGGACCAAGGCCGATGTCGATCGGCCGCGGCACCAATCGTGACAGGATCGCGATTCCAATCAGAAAAGGGAGTTCCAAAAATTCGATTAGCAACCGCAGGCATTTCTTAAGCATCTTGAGCAATGTAACGATCATGAATAGAATCTCTTTTGGAAGTCGCCATCAGACAAAATCACATAGCGACTTGATATCCTTCGATCGCTACCAGTCTTAACACTGCTTTGGGGACAATACAGACGGTCCTTGTCAAACACCAACGGAAGGTCGCCGATCCGGCGATACCAGTCCCACAAACGACCGGGAGACAAAAAGCGTTCCCCGATCCAGAAATCGTAACCGTAACCTTGACTAGCAAAACGGCTATAGCCGGAACCTACCGGTAGATACTCTAGTTCTAGCCTTTCATTTCTCGACTTCGAGAATTCGACCAAAGAAAGTCGCCTCCCGTCTTTTTTGAAACACACCCCAAAAGAGGGATCATAAAGAAACCAGTTCTCATCATAATCTGCAATCTCGAGCAAGGTATGGCCGTCGTCTTGACCACCCCACGGATCGAGAGTCATCAGGGCGACCACACGTGAGGGAACCTGGACGTAGGACAGAATTTTCTGGGTTACACGGGAAAGCGTACCGCAGCCACCAACAACACGCCGTCGGGATAGGCCCTTGATCAAATCGGATTCTGAAATTTTGTCATCGTCATCGCCGTAGCCGAGCAAGTATCCGACCGACTGCAGTATTGATTCCCTTCCTCGTGTGCAGACAACCCGCTGCTCACTGAGACTGGGTAATCGATAAAAGCGGTACACGCCATCGCGCCTCAAATCAAATACAACTCCTGCGACTTCGACCAGACCACGCGTTTGCATTACGCTGTTCGAGAGTGGGACATCAGCCGGTTCGGTTAGTGGCGCGAGACGTTCAACCTCCCCTCCATAGCAGCGGTAACCTACCAGTGGATTGGTTTCCTCAAAAACAAAAGGGTCACGCGGACGCAGAACGGCTTGTTTTAGCTTATAGATGGCTCGGTAGATGAATTCTCTAGCAGTCATAAGAACTGATAGGTTTCCATCGTCTCGTTAAATGTCCGCCGATAGTCTTTACCCTCTTCCACGAGACTGGTCGATGCGGACCAAATTTCGCAATTGACGCAGACAGGGAACTGGTCAAAAGTATTGTCTAGTAACTCTTCCCGGACTTTACGATACCTATCACCATCCCAAACGGCTTCCATAGACAGTTCAGGGACGCTACCCATAGAAACCACGCCGCGCCACCCAACATCTGACATCGTTTTACAGCACAAGGAAACCTCTCCTTCCGGGAAGATAACCGTTTGGGTCCACGGAGATGCACATGGGTAGCGCTTGCCTTTGTCATACATCTCCCCACCATCACGTATCATTTCACCGGTTTTCAAGTCGTTCTCTGTCAAAACGTAGAATGTGACTTGATCAATCCCTAACGCTTTCCATTTTTCTAGAAATTGATCTCGCTCTGCGAGCGCCTGCGGTTGCAAAATAAATGACGCCGTGACGGTAATGCCGGCACGTTTAGCCAATGGCATAAAGAATTTAATATTTTTTTCTAATTGCGAGAGATCACTACCCCGTATTTCGCGATAAGTTTCTGGGTTTACCGAGTCAATGCTGAACATCACGGACGTAACCCCACTGGCGGCAAGTCGTTCGGCCTTGGCTTGATCCAAGAGCACACCATTGGTTGTCACATGTACAATCGGCACGCCACACTCTTTCGAGATGTCTAAAAAATCGAAGAACTGCTTATGCATCAGCACTTCCTCAATCTGGCCGAACTGTAGGCCGACCTTCCGGGCTCCCGCATACTCTGCCACCTTCTTGAAGGTTTCGACGGAAAGAGATTTGCGCTCGTCAAAATAGCCCGATGTCTGATACGGCTTGTATTTCGGAGAGTGATAAGGGCACATCACGCACTTGAGATTGCACTGATTGAGTACAATGACATGGATGTTACTTGGCTGCGGGAAGAACGCAGCGACACGATCCAACAGATCGCGTTTCAAAATCTCGCGCGGTGCTTGCCAGCTTTTCCAGCCAAACTTGAATCGACGAAGCGAGGCCGGTGTCTTGACTTCAGGGCTGAAATCCCGCTCTGTATCACCCCCTCGAGAATCTGGCGACGAGCCATAGTTAAGTGCAACGACTGATGAATTGCGGTACAAGCGCAATGCGAGGTTACGTACTGGCTTCCTCCAATGCCGTGGCAATGCGTCAATAACGCGTTTGGCGTAGGGTTTTACCCTTTCTTTCAATGAGGGGACCCCGAGGGAGCAGGCTGGCGACATACCAACCATCGCAGCGTCGGCAACCTCCACATAGTCATTGGGCCGAGGGGCGTAATACCATTCGCCGCCATTTTTAATCACATGCGCGACAAATGCGTCAACCGCTTGCAGATCCTGTTTAGCATCAATTGGATAATCAAAAAATAGGCCAGGCACACTCTCTCTTGCCAGTCGTTCCCAAGCCCTCCGCAACGCCACATCATCGATCCCGGCAACCCAAGATTCGTTATAACCTCGATCGCTTAACCAAGCACTAAGGAGAGGACTCTTGACAACGTTGGGGCCAAAAAAAATTTTTAGTTTTTTCATAAAAATCCATTTAATTCAAATATCAAACTTTTAACGTTACCCCACCGGTTGGGCTGTGCGAAGTATCTACTTTCAATAACTTCCACGCTCTGATTGGCTGAAAAATCTTCCATCCAATCGCCCAAGCAAGGACAACAACTACTGACAAACCTAGCCTTTCCTCTGTTGGCGCTCCAGGGAAAAGTATTCCCGGGGAATATGCGCAGGAAAGTAGGGCGACTCCGCCAAGCAGCATCAGACAATTCCTCCACCGCAAATGCAAATTGCCATAAACCCGAGTGCCCACAAAAACCCACGCCACCAAGATGAATGCTTCGCCCAGTAACGTGCCAATTATTGCCCCAAAGACACCATGTGCCGGTATCACTAAAGTTGCGACGGCCGTATTAAGCAGTAACGCGATGCCGTAAATTGGCAGGTGCCACCTCGCTGTATTGGCGATCAGTACCGTTGCTACAGCGACAAGAGAGAAGGTCGATATCACGCCCGACGAAATCAGTGCTGGAATCAGAGGGGCAACGGGCGCATATTGAGCAGGATAGAGCCAATGGATAATAGGTTCTATCCATAACATAGCCAGAAGCGGCAACGGCAACATCCCTAGCAGCAATATTTTGATACCGATTTGAAGTCGTGGCAGGTAGATTCGCGGATCGCCAGATCTCACCCACTCGACCATTTTCGGATCCCACGCTCGCGCGAACCAAAGCTTGAGTAACAGAGCTGCTCCACCGACCGCAGCGGTCAATGCCAAAATGGCATTGCCTTGTGGCCCCACAAACCATCCAACCAGCAGGCGATCTACGACGGTAGTGATTGAATACACCATTCCCCCCGGCACTAACAGAAGTCCGTACCGAAGCATTTTCTTCGCTAGATCACTCGACCAAGCAGTTTTGTCATATATAGGAAGGTTAAGGATTCGGAGTTCACGTAGCGCCCAGGCTAGCGCAATCAAAGAAACGAATGAGCCAATACCAAGGCCAGCGATCAGCCGCCAATCTTGAGGAACAAGGGCCATTGCCGGCAATGCCAACACCGTAGACAAGGTTCGCCCAAGCAACGAAATCCGGGCGAATGCCATGGCCTGATTTTCATAGCGCAGGATATATAGATACCAATTCAATAACGTGCCAGGCAGTATACCCAGCAAGAAAAGGCCCAACTCCAAGGCGCTAACCTCGGCATAATCACGAAGCCAGGGGGTGAGCATGTTTGCTGCGAAAAACAGCCCCCAAAGCAGCAATCCGCCGACACTGGCTAATATGCTTGCACTAACCAACACTTTGGCAGAGTCATGTTGCTTTTGAGAACGAAAAAACGGAAACGCCCAGTCCATACCCACATACTGAACAAGCGCCACAACCCCCCACACTGCGCTAAGCAGCGGCAACGCACCGTATTGCTCCTGTGTCAGTAACCGCGTTGAAATGGGCGAGGTGATCAGGCCGATACCCGCGCCAAGAACATCTGCCGCAGCATAGATTGCAATGTTGCGCGTAAAGCTCAAGCTATCTCCAGCACAGAGGACTGCATCTTTTCGAAACAGTGTAATAGATGCGGCAATACTGCTTCAGGGGCGTGCACACGTTGGATCCAGGCCTGGGAGCGTTGAGAGATATCTTCCAAATCGATAGCCCCGCAGGCAATATTTTCCAAACATTCAACTATATCCACCTCACTCTGCGCATTTAACACCGGCGGAGGCTCCCAGCCGCGAGCATGAAAGGCATGTTCATCAATCCACATCAGTGTGGGGCAGCCGGCTGCAAGCGCTTCGACCAAGGCGGTGCCGTAGGTTCCCATAAAACGAAACTGGTCCACCGCAAAATCTACCAGCGTGAAAAATTCAGCCAATACAGGCTTCGATAATGAGAAAGGTAAAAAAGTCACTTGCGCCTCAAGCCCGTGTTGGGCGACATATGTTTTCGCATGTGCGTAATCGTTACCCCAACCCGAAAAAATCAAGTGCAGCCTCTCTCGACTAGTTACACGTTTCAATGCGCCGAGTAGGAGGTCATGCCCTTTCCAGGTGAAGTCAACCCTGGAAGGAATCAAACCAATTACCCCCCCCTGCATTGCTGGAAGATTTAGGCGCTCACACAACGCAGATAACCTAAAATTCCGCTCTGTCTTGCTTGCTCTAGCTCTACAAGACACCGGGATCGGCAGGTGAATGAAACTTGTATTACGTAGGGCCTTTCCTACATCGCCGGCGGAGCCGCCAAGTGCTCTCGCATCGTGGGTTCCAACATAACCAGCTCGATCATAGGCCGCGAGAAGCAACAACTTCTGCAATTCGTAGCTCATTCGGGCGCGCATACCCTTTGGTGGAGTCGCAAGGCCGGCTGCCATTCGAATGTCCCCACCATGCGGCCAAATAATATAAGGGCGACCGGACACCATTGCGAGAATGGCAGCCTCGATTCCGCAAACCAAAAGCACATCACAAGTCCGCATTGTTGCGACAACACCCGACCGATGTTTGCCTTGGAAAATACATTGGTTAGCCAAAGGCTTCAACCAGAGAGGGATTGTGCTATCGCCGATCTCGATCGGATTGCTTTGCATGTCCAGTGGGTCTACTAGCCAAATCGGCGGCAGCCATTGTTGATCTACCTCTATACGTTTCCAGTGCTCCCAAGACAACGAAGAGGATCCGGCAACATCTTCGTAGCCCATGACAAACGCGACGTCTTCCCACACCGGCTGGCTAAAGGCATAACGGTCATTTCGGTCACGAATGAATATGACATCCTGCCCAGCCTGTCGCAGAGCTTTGGCGAAAACATAGCAATTGTTCGCCAAGCCGCCGTAAAGCCCTATCTTCATGCGGTACGTTCAGCCACAAGCTCGATTATCGACCGCAAACCATAAAACGTCGGCGGATAGGCAGGCGGCGGCGCATTGACATAACCCGTGTTCAGCGACACAGCCCCTTCCGCCCCAAGTTTCAAAACAGAGAAACCAGCTTGCTGCAATTTATTGCGCAACCAACCTTCAGTAATGACGATTTGTGTGGATCTACCAACAAGTGTCCGCGCGATCATACGCAATGCCGCATGTATAAGAGAATAATTTCCGCCCCTAAAACCACGATCAAGGATCAGATGCGCATACCAGCCCCATGTGTTGCCATTAAGGTAGAGGCGCCCTCCAGGCTTCAACACGCGCGCGAACTCGCTTAACGTAAGCGGCATGTCTGTAAACATAAATGCCCCATAACAGAACACCCCATCAAATGAGCAATCCGAAAAAGGCAACTTCTCGATAGAACCTGTCTGAAACTCACAAACGTTACCTTGCGCCGCCGACAAAGCCTTGGCAACGTCGATTCGCGACTCCATGAGGTCTACGCCATCAACCTGATTGCCAAGCGCGGCAAGCGCGTTCGCCCACTGCCCCATTCCGCAAGCCGCATCAAGAACCCGGCCGCGTTGGGCAAAACCAAGCGCGGCGAGACGTTCACGATAGTAATTTGGCGTTTTAATTCCGTCGAACTCTAGGACAGCGAAGCTCTTTTCGTAATCATTGAGCGTTGCCCATAGATCGGGCGGAAACTTCCAGCCCGCAGCATGAATCCGTTGAAGATCACAATCGGTCAGTGCCATATATTTGTTGTTTTCTTAAATGGAATTGAAATCGAATAGCGGCCACTTTCGTCAGGACCGTTATGAACAATTGTCAGCTGACGTTCGCCATAAGTTACGACGGGAGTCATACCAGGTTCAACATAAAGGGTTAGCCCTTGGAAGTAATCCTCCGGCTCGCCAACTGGCCGGTCGCTGGTAAGCTTGATCGCTCCTTTGTGGCCCATCTCGACGCCAAGCCCAGAGAGCATGTCGCTATATTTCAGTAATCGAGCTAACCCGGGTAGCCAGAGTCGTCCCTCGCCTACCTCCCGTGCCAAGCGGTACCAAGGAGCAAGATATATTTCGGGGCGTTCCAGCATTGCCTCAAATGTTGCTGCAGTACACTTTCCTCCGCTGCGATGCAACACGCCGAGGTGCTGATACACCACGGCGATTCCGTTCTGACGGTAGAGGCCCGGCAGGTCCAGCCGCTCTATCTGATATGCCAGTGAAGACAGGTTGGGCGCATTCGCACCAGTCCCACGAAAACGCACGAACCGTTGCATAGTTCGACCATCTTGCAACTGCCAATTAGCCATAAAGGGTGGAGCTGGTGTTGATGCGCCTTGGGGCAGAAACCGACGCCACCCGCTGCGCTGTTGCTGCGTCTCACCGACTACCGCTGTGTCGGTCCAGATGTAACGGGTGCCATGCGCAGCGAGCAAGTCGGTGTGATAGCAAGCTTCGCTAGGCACATCTCCCTTGTGATAAGCAGCATCGCCTCCGATGTTCTGACAATTGGCGCTGTCACCGTGATTTGTGAATACTGGGATGACCGTGCAAAGTCGACTCAAAGTGTCGAACGTCCGCTCGGCATGCGGCCGCACAAAACCCCCAACGCAATCGAAATCACCGTAAGCATGCAAGGTATCAATCCAACCCGCGCGAAGATAGTCAGCCATACGCGTCGCAAACGGCGTTGGTCGACTATCTACTTCAGCCCCATCGAAATAGGAGACGCTGTAAGGATGTGCCGAATAAAAAAAAGCACTCGAAGTTACCTCGAGGCCGAGACCGATTCCCAGCGGCGATGGCCCTGAGCTGTTGAGGAACGCCATCAACCCTTCAAAAAATTCGGCAGACATAAACTCAGCATCGTTGGAGATCGCGATGCCTGCTCGGTAAGGATAGGGGAGTGCCCGAACCGGCCTGATTGATAAGCAAAGGTTCATTTAGTCCCTTGACAACTTTTAGGCATCGAATAATTCGCTCGAGCCGAGTGACTTACTTTCCGCCCATGCAGCTGCGTCGATATCGCACCCATTTTCATTTAGCAATACAACTTGAAGACACGTGCTTTGTCCACAGCCAACCACAAGGCGTCCTCCACTCATTGCAAGTTCACCCGGTTGAAGGTTGTCGCTATTCTGCTCCAGTAATGAGGTTCGCCAAATAGTGATCCTCGAAGATTGAAAGCACGAAAACGCCCCAGGGTAGGGCCGTGTCTGGGCACGAATGAAATCATGAATACGATTAGCGTGTTGCGTCCAGTCGATCTTTCCGTCTTCAGGACCACGTTGCGGAAATACACGGCGTTGACTTTCGTCTTGCACGATGAACTTGCCCGCTCCCCTCGCTAATAGGGGGAGCTTTTCCTTGAGAAGCTTTAAGCCCAAATCTTCAATTCGCGAGTAGAGAGTCGCTATGGTATCGTCATGCGCAATATCAGTTGCGAGACTGCCGAGAATGGGACCGCTATCCACACCATCGTCAAACTGAAAAAGAGTAATTCCAGTCCTTGCTTCGCCATTGATCATAGCCCAGACTAGCGGCGCGCCCCCACTATAGTTTGGCAAGAGGGAGGCGTGGAGGCCGTATGCAGGAGCAATTTTTCGCCACGAAGCAGGGACCATGTGATACCAGCCGACCACAACAAAACAATCCGGCTGCCAATTGCAGACCACGCTAAACAGTTCCGGGTCGTTCATCCCTCTGTTCAGAATATGGCACGGGATGTCGCGAGCGGACGCGAACTCACTTAGGTCAGCAAAAAGAACGTTAGTAACACCTGTCGGTCGGTAAGAAATTGAAAACTGACGGGGCGCCGTAACTACGCCGACCAACTGACAATCCGCCAATCTGGCCAAAGTTTCGGCGGCACGCAGGCCAAAGCCGCTGGCGCCGATAAAAACCATCCTCACCTACTATTACTCCCAACTTCCATGGACTTTAACCATTGTTCGAAATTTAGTAATGACCAGATCAGCAAGCGACGGTTTTCTTTACCTTCAAGATGCTGGCCGACCAACGAACCAACGGCATTCCGGTCCAAATATTCATAGAGGCGCACATTACTGCCCAAGAGCATGCGCCGCACAAAATCGATACTCTCTCCCTTAAACCAGCTCGCGTCCGGCGAAGAAAAACCCTGCTTTTCTGCATCGGTGATATCGGCCGGGATATGCCGGCGCATGACGTCGCGCAGCAACTGCTTCCCATCGCGGGTCTTCTCGAAATACTTGATTGCCTTGCCGCTGGGTTCGTTCTCGTTGATTCGCACCACCTCTGCCAGATTGTTCAGTTTGAGGTTCACCGGGCATTGCATGGCAAAGTCGACCAGGTCGTTGTCCATGAAAGGGACACGAGCCTCCAGGCTATGGGCCATGCTCAATTTATCCTCAACTACAAACAGGCCATGCAGAAAAGTTTTGGCCTCGAAATACAGCGAGTGATTGATGTAGTCCTCGGGGCGATCAAGCTCGTTGTCGTGGGTGAGGAAAACATTGCGGAAGATATCTCGTGTCCAGACGTGCTTGACATCGCCCCATACCGGCGCGAATACCTTAGACAGCACACTGTTGGGAATCAGCCGCTGCCAGAATACGTAGTACTGGTCGATGTAGTGCTCGAAATCCTGGTTGACCACGGCGCGGTAATAGCGCCAGGGATAGCCGCCGAACAGCTCGTCGCCGCCGCCGCCGGAGAGCACCACCTTGACGAATTTGCTGGCCAGCTTGGCGGCGTAATAGTTTGGATAACTCTGGCCGACGCGCGGCTCTTCCAGGTGCCAGGCAAGGTTGGGCAGGCAGCGTTCCATGTCGCCAGCCTTGAGCACCATTTCATAGTGCTCGGTCTTGAAGCGGGCCGACATGGCTTCGGCCTTGACCCGCTCGTCGAAGCCCAGTTCGATACCGGAAGCAGAGCTCAGGTCAAAACCGCATGTGAAGGTTTTCAGGTAGGGGAAATTGCGCGCCGCCACGGCGGTGATGGAGCCGCTGTCCATGCCGCCGCTCAGATAGGCGCCCAGTTCGACATCGCTGACCAGCTGGCGCTGTACTGCCTGGCGGAAGAGGCGGTCCAGTTCTTCCAGGTATTCTTCCCTGCTTGCCGGCTGGTTCGGTTCGCGGAAGCGATAGTCCCAGTAGCGGTGCAGGGTGGATGGCGCGCCCGGGCGGTCCAGTTCGACCAGCATGTAATGCCCGGCCGGCAGCAACTGCACATCTTTCAGCAGGGTGCGGTCGGTGAAGATGTTCTGGAAGGTGAAGTACTCCAGCAGGGCTTCGCGGTCGACTTCGCGCTGAAATTCAGGATGAGCGGTGATGGCCTTCTGCTCGGAGGCGAAGGCTAGGCGCTGGCCCTGGCGGCTGAGGTACAGGGGCTTGATGCCGTAGCGGTCGCGCGCCAGCAGCAGACGCTTTTCCTTGCGGTCCCACAGCACCACGGCAAACATGCCGTTGAAGCGCAACAGCGCATCGGCGCCCCAGTGGGCAAAAGCGGCCAGCATGACCTCGGTATCGGTCTTGGAACGGAACCAGTAGCCGGCCGTTTCCAGCTCGGCGCGCAGCTCGCGGTAGTTGTAGATCTCGCCGTTATAGGAGATGACGTAGCGGTGGTCAGCGCTGATCATCGGCTGGTGGCCCGCCGGCGACAGGTCGATGATGGCCAGCCGCCTGTGGCCCAGGCCGATATTGCCTTCTATCCATTGCCCCTCGCCATCCGGGCCGCGATGGGCGATCGCATCCGTCATCCGTTTGAGGATGACGGGCGATACCGGCTCAGCGCCAAGGTTGACCAGTCCTGCTACACCACACATCAGGCTTTTCTCACCAGGACTTGCTCGATCACGTGTTCCTGCTCCGCTGCGGTCATGCCGTGGAACAGCGGCAGCGAGATGCTGCAGTCGTTAGCGGCCCAGGCATTGGGGAAGTCGACCGGCTTGAGGCTGTACTTCTCGCGGTAGTAAGTCAGCATGTGCACCGCATGCGTAGCCGGGCGGGTGGACACGCCCGCCTGCAGCAGATCGTCCATCCACTTGTTGCGCGCCTCGTTGATGCGCGGGATCGACTCTGGCGTTGCGGCTTCAGGCTGGAACAGGCAAGGATAGCTCTGGTAGCCGTGCTCGTAGCCTTCCGGGCATACCGGCGTGCGCAGCCAGGACAGGCCGGCGAAGGCGCGGTCATAGACTGCCGCCAGGCGCTGGCGCTCGGTGACAATCTCCGCCGCGCGTTCCATCTGCGCCGAACCCAGCGCTGCCTGGATGTCGGTCATGCGCTGGTTGTAGCCGGCATCGGGATGGTCGGCCAGCAGGTAGGGCCGGGCGCCCAAATGGCGCTGCAAGTCGCTCATCGCGGCACCGTGATCCCGAAGACGGCGCAGCTTCTCAGCCAATTCGCTACTTTGGGTGGTGATCATGCCGCCTTCGCCAGTGGTGATCGACTTACGCGGATGGAAGCTGAAACAACCGGCATCGCCAAAGGTGCCAACATGCTGCCCCTTGTAGCGGGCGCCAAAGCCACAAGCGGCATCCTCTACGATCCAGAGATGATGCTTCTTGGCTAGGTAGTTGATTGCCGCCATGTCGGCAGCCAGGCCAAAGAGATGGACCGGAAGGATGGCCTTCGTCCGTGATGTGATTTTGCTTTCCAGTTGGGCAACGTCCAGGTTGAAGGTATCCAGGTCGATGTCACAGAAAACCACCTTGCCACCAAGATGTTCGACAACATTGGCTGTCGCGATCCAGGTGAAGGCGGGAACAATGGCTTCGTCGCCCGGACCGAATCCGAGCGCCGCCAGAGAGAGGTGCAGCGCTGTGGTGCATGAAGTAACGGCGATGGAGTGCTGTGCTCCGGTAAAGGCACTCCACTTTTCCTCGAACTCCCGGACTTTGGGCCCCTGCACCAGCCAGCCGCTGCGCAGGGGCGCCAGAACGCATTGTATCTCGTCCTCGGACAACTGGGTGCGGGCAATGGGAACCTGCATGGGGGGGGTATTAGCATTCACAATTTCGACCTCTTTACGCGGGCAGCCCCACAGCAGAACGCCTGGCAGCAACTTCTGCCTTGTGCGCAGCGCGCCACTCGATCAGACGGTTCAGTCCATCCAGCAGATCGATGCGGGCAGTGAAGCCAATTTCTTCCGACGCCTTTCTGGGCGAACCGATACGGTTACGCACCAACGTGGCCTGGCTGCGCGATGCGTATTGGATAGACTTTGTACAACCTGTGAGCTGGATAAGCATCTCGGCCAGTTCCTTGAGCGATGTGCGCTTGCCAGTACCCACGTTGTAGAAGGCATCTACAGTATCGGCCTTCATGGCGCACACGTTGGCAAGACCGCAGTCTTCCACAGCCACGAAGTCGAAGGCCTCGGAGCCGTCGCCCATGATGGTGGGACTCTCGCCGCGGTCAATGGCGTCCAACATCTTCATAATCACGGCGATGTAGGCGCCGTGGTAGTCCTGCCGAGGCCCATACACGTTCATGTAGCGAAGGCCGACAAAGTTCAGGCCATAGCGGTGGTGGAAGGCCCTCAGCATGGCCTCACCAGCAATCTTAGTGGCGCCGTAAAAGTTCTTATTGTTGAATGGATGTTCTTCGGTCATCGGCTCTTCTACGGCATCGCCATAAACCGAGGCGGATGATGAATACACCAAGCGCTTGACACCTTTCGCCACACAGGCTTCCATGACATTGAAGGTTCCGCGCACATTTACGTCAAAAGCCGTGCGAGGGTATTCGTGACATTGCAAAAGCCATAGCGCCGAGAGGTGGAAAACGCCATCAGCACCGTCAAAAGCTGACTGCAGAATGTCTGTCTGCATGATATCGCCACCCACGTCGTAGATACGAACGCGTGGGTCGCGTAAAGCGTTGGCCAGGTTCTCGCGGGTACCACGCACAAAATTGTCGTAGACCACTACCTCCTTGATGTCCTCCTTCAAAAGACAATCAACAGTGTGAGAACCGATGAGGCCTGCGCCTCCGACCACTACAATTTTTTTGCCCTTAATGTCCATTTACATTTTCTCCTTAACCAATGTTGAAAATACGTTCTCTGCGATTGCCATACTGGCCGTCAATCCTGGTGATTCAATACCGAATAAATTAACCAGTCCTGTTACCGCATGGTCTACTTCGGCTTGAATAAGGAAATCATCCAGAAAATTTTCTGGCTTACCTAGCTTAGGGCGGATACCTGCATATCCCGGTTGCAGCTTATTCCCATCACAACCAGGCCAGTAACGCTGAATTGCCTTTGCAAACTTTGCCTTGGCATTTTCGTTGACCTGGTAGTCAATCTGATCAACCCACTCCACGTCTGGACCAAATTTGGCCTGACCGCCGAGATCCAAAGTAAGGTGAATGCCCAGTCCACCCACCTCTGGAATCGGGTAGATCAAACGTTGAAAAGGCACCTTACCACTGTAAGAAAAATAATTCCCTTTGGCGAAGCATGTAGATGGAACCAGATGCTCCTGCAGTTCTGGTATTTTTTTTGCAAAGTCAATTGCATGCAGGCCACAAGCATTTACTAACCAACGAGATCTGACAACGGTTCCATCTGGATCACCAAGACTAACTTCAAATCCATCCCGTGTCCGTGTGGCTGACTTGCAAGGGCTGCGGTACACAATGATGCCGCCCGCCTCTGCCAAGTCCGTTGCAAAGCCCTGCATCAAACCGTGGGAGTCCACAATGCCGGTACTTGGTGAGCAAAGTACCTCCCCCGCTTTGAGCATGGGCTCTCCGTCTGCTATGGCCTGTGAATCAAGAAAGTAGAGATCATCACAACCATTCGCCTGTCCAGCTTGCTGTAACTGGACAAGTTTCTCGGATTGCTCCGGGGTCTGCGCGACTATCCATTTTCCAGTTTTTCTATGGGCCACCCCGTGCGATTTGCAATAGTCGTACAGAAGGTGGCGCCCACGCACGCACAAGCGAGATTTGTGTGAATTTGATCTGTAATAGATGCCTGCGTGAATGACCTCGCTATTGCGAGAGCTGGTACCTGTGCCAAAACTATCGTCAGACTCCACCAGCAATGTATCGTACCCGCTAAGGGCAAAGTGCCTGGCACATGCAAGACCAACAACTCCGGCCCCGACTACAACCACATCAAACCTGTAGGCCATCAAGAAACTGCACTCTTTAGGCTTTCCATGATGGATTGCTGATCGAAAGTAGAAAGGTCAGAGCCCATAGGCAGGCTCAATACCCGTTTGGACACCGCCTGCGCTACTGGCGTGCAATCTGGACAACACAGGTGTTTGTAAGCCGGTTGCTCATTGAGTGGAATCGGGTAATGTACCGTCGTAGGAATTCCTAAGTCACTAAAGTGCTTCTGCACATCTTCGCGCTGGTCCAAAAGTATGGTGTACTGGGCAAAGACGCTGGTACGGTCTGGTCTTTGTTGCACTCGCTTCAATCCAGCGCTGTCGATCCATTCGTTGTAGCGCTGTCCAATTACAAGGCGTTGTTCTATCTCCCAGTCAAACCGCTCTAGCTTAGCTAGCACGACGGCACACTGAATCGTGTCCATTCGGCCACCTACACCAACACGTGTATGCACATAGCGTTTGCTTTGACCATGCACACGAATTTCGCGCATGGCTTGCGCCAATGCATCGTCATTGGTAAAAATCGCCCCCCCGTCACCGTAGCAGCCAAGTGGCTTACTGGGGAAAAAACTGGTGCAACCGATAGACGAAAGATTGCAGCTTTTGCGGCCCTTGTATTCAGCACCAAAGCTCTGTGCTGCATCTTCGATGACTGGAATATTGCCGTGCCGCACTGCAATAGCATTAATTGCATCCATATCCGCTGGTTGGCCGTACAGGCTAACCGGCATAATGGCCTTAGTCTTGGGTGTAATAGCTGCCTCTATCAGGCTCGCATTGATGTTGCAGGTGTCCAGTTCGATGTCGACAAAAACTGGGACAGCCCCGAGCAAGACAATGACCTCCGCAGTCGCAATAAAGGTAAACGGAGTGGTGATAATTTCGTCGCCTGGCTTGATGCCCAGCGCCATGAGTGAAATGAGTAGGGCTTCGGTTCCACTAGCAACGGTTATGCAGTGGCGCGCACCGGTATAAGCTTCGAGTCGCTCCTCAAGCTCTTTTACCTCTGGGCCCATGATGTACTGGCCGTGATCTAGCACTTTGTGAATACGCGCGTCAACCGACGTCTTCAGCGCCTGATACTGTGACTTAAGATCGATAAAGGGGATTGTCATGCATCAACTCGCTTTAGGCTTTCGCCCGCCAATTCGTATTGGTGGCCAGTATAAGGGCATTGGTATTGCCCCTGACCTTTGATGGGCAGTGGAATCTGTTCGCCGTATTCACTCATCCAACCGATCTGCCGAGCAGGCACGCCAACCATCAGGGCATAGGCAGGAACATTTTTGTTGACTACAGTGCCCGCACCAACAAAGGCGTATTCACCGATGGTGACGCCGCAGACAATCGTGCAATTAGCACCCAAAGTCGCGCCTCGCTTGACTAATGTGTCAAGGTACTCGCTTTTACGCTCAATCAAAGAACGCGGGTTATACACATTGGTGAATACCATGCTTGGACCACAAAACACCCCCTCTTCGAGCGTTACATTGTCATAAACGCTCACGTTGTTTTGGATTTTGCATCGATCTCCGATGATCACTTTATTGCCAACAAATACGTTCTGACCAAGTGAGACACCTTTGCCAATCTTTGCGGCTCCACACACATGAACCCAGTGCCAAACGCGGCTGCCTTCGCCAATCTGCGCACCTTCGTCAACGATGGCTGTGGGGTGAATAGTCACACTCATCAATACTCCAGGGGCAATGAAACCGTCTTCCCGTCTCGAGAGGACAAGTAAGCGGCAATTAGCAGCTCCAAAGACTTTAAGCCTTCGCGGCCATCAGTCTCGGGCTCCGCTTCCCCTCGCATGACATCGACAACGTTCTTGTAGTAAAGGGGATGACCAAAACCATAGACTGAAGTGGTTTCATAATTCGCATCCTGAATTTGGTGGTCGTAGTCTTTAGGCTCGTCGAATTGCCAAAGTTGGATGTCATTGACTGCCACACCTCCAATACGCACGGTGCCTTTTTCGCCGAGGATCGTAATACTGCCCTCAAGATTTTGAGGATAAGTGAGCATCGTGACGCTCATAGAGCCTAGCGCCCCATTACGCCACTTGACGTTCAGCACCCCAGTGTCTTCGACCTCAATGTCGCGGGTCGTGCTCATCATGGCCTGCACCTTTTCGACAGGGCCAATCAGCCAATCAAGCAGATCAACATAATGGCTAGCTTGGTTCATAAAAGCACCGCCGTCGAACTCCCAGGTGCCGCGCCAGCCATTGCCTTGGTCGTAGTACGACTGAGGGCGGGTCCAGAAAACGTTGAGGTGGACCATATGGATCTTGCCGAAGCGTTTTTCGGTAACTGCTCGCTTGAGCAGTTGCAGGGTCGTGTTACGACGGTTTTGTTTGACCACAAACAACCGAACTCCAGCCTCATCACAGGCTTTGACCATGCGCACACCATCGTTCCAGCGGGTGGCCATGGGCTTCTCTGTCATGACGTGGACCTTGTGCCCAGCCGCCAGCACAGCCTGGTCAGGATGAATACCACTTGGCGTGCAAAGGGCAACCAGATCGATTTGCTCGTTTTCGAGCATTTCTTC
>JAIXQK010000155.1 GCA_027485795.1 Oxalobacteraceae bacterium | reverse complement strand
GTTTTGCACGGCGAACGGGTTGGTGGTCGGATCGAACATCCGATTCGGCAACCACTCGTTGCGCTTGCGCGCGGTACGTACCTCAGACAAAGTCTGCTCCGCCGGATGCCAGGATCAGTTCGCCCTTCTCGGACAGCTTTCTGGCCTGACGCATGATCTTCTTCTGCGCATCTTCCACTTCAGTCATACGCAGTGGGCCTTTGCCTTCCATATCGTCGACGAACATGCCACGCGCACGACTCGACATATTGTCGAGGAACTTGGTCTTGACCTCTTCGGTCGCACCCTTCAAGGCGATCATCAGCATATCGGGCTCGACTGCACGCATGAGCGCCTGGATACCACGGTTGTCCACCGCGGCCAGATTCTCGAAGCTGAACATATTGTCCTGGATACGCAGTGCCAGCTCTTCGTCGATCTGACCCACACCTTGCAAGATGGAAGATTCCAACTCCACCTTGGTGAAGTTCATGATCTTGGCGGCTGCTTTAATACCACCAAAGCTGGACGATGAGGCGGATGCATTATTCGAGAACTGCTTTTTCATAATGGTTTCAAGCTCTTCCATCGCGGAAGGCTGCACCGTATCCAGACTGGCAACGCGCTGTACCACCTCGGCACGCGACTCTTCCGGTAAGAAGGCCAATACATCAGCCGCCACTTCGGACTCAAGTACCGACAAAATAATCGCAGTTACCTGCGGGTGCTCACCACGAATCATTTCAGCAATCGCGCGTGCATCCATCCACTGCAAAATTTCCAGACCACGACTGGCTCGGCCGGGCATGATGCGTGATAGCACTGATGCCGCTTTATCCGGACCCAGCGCGCGCTTGAGTACTGTTTCTACATATTCGGTGGTGCCGAGCGAGAGACTGGTCTGCTTCTTGAGCATATCAACGAACTCATCGAGCACCACGTTCACCGCTTCTTGCGACATATCGGCCACCGACACCATCGCAGCACCAAGTTCCTGCACCTCTTTCGGATCCAGGTAGCTGATGATGTTAGATGCCAGGTCTTCGCCCAGCAAGAGCATCAGGACGGCAGCGCGCTGCACATTGGTGATCTCGCCCAGCTCGCGCTTGAGATCGTCCGACATTCCTGGAATTGTTGTGTTATCTGCCATGATCTACCTCGATGACTACTTTCCTTTGGGTCCTACTTGTTATTTCTTTTTTGGGTCGCTAATACCACGCAGCATATTCTTCACCATCAGGACCACGCGGCCCTTTTCTTTCTCAGTGAGGAATTTCACCAGCATCAGCTTGTCGTCGTAACTTTTTGCATCTGACAGCATGTCAGCCGGAAGCGTGGGCTTCTTTTTCTTCGGCTTCATTTTGTTTTTCATCGCCTCGAGTTCTTCGGGCGTCTGCTCTGCTTTAGGTGCGACTTTCTGTTCGTCTGCCATGATAGTTCCAGTACCGGGGTTAGTAGGCCGTCTTAATTACGGACCATGTTCTTCAAGACCAGCGCCACCCGGCCAGACTCTTGCGCCACCAACATCCGGATCAGCGCAACCTTGTCATCATAGCTGTTGGCGGTATCCAGCATCTCGGCGGAGAAGGTAGGTTTCTTCGGCTTCATCGCCTGCATCCGTGCACGCAGCTCATCCAGGCTCTCACCGTCTTCAAGCTCCAGCTCATCCTCGTTCAATTCGCCATCCTCGCCATACTCGCCCTCGGCAGCAGCCGCTTCGGCAACCGCGGCAGCTTCGGCAGCAGCGTACTGCTCAGCCTCTTCCGCGATGCGGGCTTCTTCGGCAGCCAGTGCCAAGGCCGCAGCTTGCTCCTCTTCGGCGATCTTGGCCTCTTCTGCCATCTTGTTCTCGAGCTGGGCCTTGGCCTCTTCGGCCGCCTGGGCCTCGAGTTGCTTGACCTCTTCCGGCGTCGGACCGTAGGGCGGCATGATCTGCTGGTTAATCGTCGGGCCTTTCACCATCGGACGTACCACAGCGAGCAGGAACACGATGATCACGAAAGCCGCCACACCGATTTTAATCACGTTCTGGATGTCCGGATCAGCATACCAAGGCTTAGGAGGCTCAGGTGCCAGGGTCTCAAAACGTGCTGGTGCTACCGTGACAACATCACCACGCTCTTCGTTGTAACCCACCGAGCTACGTACCAGGTTCAACATACGATCCAGTTCTTGCTGGGTATACGGAATCGTGGTCGGTGCACCCGGCGGCAACGGCTTACCATCAGCCGGCGGTGGCGCAGGACGCTCAGCAACCACCACAGCCACCGTGATACGGGAGATCGTGCCTGGCGAATTCTTGGTGTGACGTACCTGACGATCCATTTCGAAGTTACGGGTCGACCGGGTAGTGACGATTTCATTGGTCGCCGGCTTCTTCTCGTCGGTATTGGTGTTCTTGGTCAGATCAGCATCTGGCGGCGGCGAGTTCGTCAGCGAGCCAGGGATACCTTCTGGATCCAGCTTGAACTTACGCTCAGTCGTCAGCGCTTCGGAACGTGGCTTCACGCCCTTGTCTTTATCGTCAAAATCTTCGGTCGTGGTTTCAATCGTGGTGTAGTCCATGGTCAGGTTGACCTGCGCCTGTACCGCAGCCTCACCCACTACCGGACCCAACAACTCGGTGACACGATTCTTATAGGTTTCTTCTGTACGCTGCTTGTGCTGCATCTGCGCTACGGTCAGACCCATCGCTGCATCGACCGGGTTATCCATAGTCAGCAGATTGCCCTGATCATCTACTACTGAAACGTTTTCAGGGGTGAGATAAGGCACACTCGAAGACACTAAATGCACAATCGCTTTTACCTGCGGCGTTGAAACACCACGGCCAGAATGCGGTGTGACGACCACCGAAGCCTTCGGGGTAGCGCGATCGCGTACAAACACAGATTGCTTTGGCAAAGCCAAATGTACTCGTGCTGCTTTAATCGTGGAAATCTGCATGATGGAGCGTGACAACTCCTGCTCGATCGCAGTGTTGTACTGAACTTGCTCCATGAACTGACTGGTCGTCATTGACGACTTGTCTTTCAATGACTCCATGCCGATCGGCTGGGCTTCTTTCGGGATACCTTGCCCGGCCAGAAAAATTCGCGCTTCGTGATAGCGCCCCTCAGGCACAGTAATTTGACCACTCTGCGTCTCAACCTTGGGCTTGAAATCACCGGCTTTCAGTGCCTCGAGCGCCGCCATTTTGTCGTTCTCTGTCATGCCGGGCATGATTGGTCGATAGGGCACCGATTGCGTCGACTGAAACACCACCGCCGTCACCCCGAGTACCAGCAGGACTGTCATCGGTAACAGCGCACGACGAACGGCGGGCTGCTTGATGACGCCATCCATCCAATCACGGAATGAGGAGAATCCGCTGGCAACGCCCTGCACCGCTGTTGGCAAAGGCCGAGGGCCCGCTCCAGTGTTTGCAGGAACGCCGGTTGCGCCGGGTTCACCCGCTAGTGTTGGTACACCGGGTGGCATGGGCGGTTGTGTTCCGCCTGGGTTGATTGTCGCTTCGGCCATGGTTCTACTCTCTGCTTATATTCGGATCGTTCGGGTCGTTCGGGTCATCAGACCGGCATGTTCAGGACGTCTTCGTACGCTTTCAAAACCTTGTTTCGCACCTGCAGCGTTGCTTCAAATGCGAGCGACGATTTCTGCATTGCGAGGACGACATCGGTTAGCGGAACATCCTCACCACGGTCATAAGCATCTTCTAACGTACCGGAGTACGTACTGAGGTTATTGGTATGCTCGACCGCCGACTTGATCGCCTCACCAAATGTGGGCTTGCCAACTTCAGGTGTGGGCGGCGTCAGTACCGGTGGTGTGTTGTTACCGGTGGAGTCGACTTGATGCTGGCGCAGCGTAGCCAGCATCGCGTCGATATTGGTTTGGCTATTGATTTTGTTAATCATGGCGCTTATCTCCTCGGATCATTAAGCAGCTGCCATACCGTGCATGCCATTCATGCCGATCATGCTGTTCATGCTGTTCGTAGCCGCATTCGCAGTCATTCCCAGCTCGCGGAATTGCGCCATCTTGTAGCGCAGCGAGCGTGGACTAATGCCGAGTTTTTTCGCAGCCTCATTGCGATTTCTGGTCGACTGAATCGCCGCCATAATTACTTGGTATTCACTGCTCTTCACGGCGGTCGATAGATCGCCAAGTGCACTAGCATTCAATTGATGCGCCTCGGATACTTCACGCGGACCGTACTGCATCAGCTGGGACTGCGTCGATGTCGGCAAAGTCTGTGATACGTGGCGCTGCTCTACCTCGTCGAACATCAATTCATTTTCGGTAATGAGATCGTCGTTACTCAATACCAGCGCACGTTGAATCACGTTTTGTAATTCGCGCACATTGCCGGGCCAGCTGTAATGCTGCAGCCGCTCGATCGCGGTTGCAGTTAACTGCACCTGACGATCAGCAGGGCCAAATTTTTCGAGGAACTGCATCGCCAGCGGTAGTACGTCACCCGGACGTTCGCGTAGCGGCAAAATCGTCAGCTTGAAAGCGCTGATTCGGAAATACAGATCTTCACGGAACTCGCGATTGGCAATGGCTTCTCGCAGATCTTTATTGGTCGCGGCAACAAGTCGTACATCCAGGTCAACCGAGCCATGACCGCCCAGACGAGTGATCTTGCGCTCTTGTAGTACGCGCAGTAGCTTGGTCTGCAGGTGATACGGCATCTCGGCAATTTCATCGAGGAAGATGGTGCCGCCATGCGCCTGCTCGAACAAACCACGGTGTTCTTTTAAGGCACCGGTAAATGCGCCCTTCTCATGACCAAACAATAAATCTTCAATTAGGTGTTCTGGTAGCGCAGCGCAGTTCAAGGCTACAAACGGGCCGTTACGACGCGGCGAAGCATCGTGCAGCACACGAGCTAGTACTTCTTTACCTGCACCGGTCGGGCCAACTACCAAGGCCGATACCTCGGTTTGCGCAACACGACGCGCAAGCTCAAGCAAGTGCTGGCTGTTAGGGTCAACAAATACAAAGGTTTGCGGATTGCGCTGGGTGACTTCAGTACGCTTAGGCGTGAGCGCCAGGGCTTCGCGCCAGCTATCAACCGACCAATCGTTGGTGGGTAGTACGTGATACGCACCACGCCGCATCGCTTCAACGCCGAGCGAGAGTTCGCCCTGATCAACGCGGCACAGCACCGGCACATCATGACCAAACGACTGGGTGAGCTTCTTCACCTCTTGCAGCAGGCCAACATCGCCCATCAGCCGGATCACCACTAAACGTGCCTTCGCCAAGCCTTGGCGTAGGTCGTCAAGCGTGGTTACGGGCAGCAGCTGCAAGCCAGCGGCAGCAAGCTGCTCGCGCTCCGTGCTACCGACCGCAGCCTTGGGATCCAGCCACAGCGCTGGATGAGAGTTTTCGAATTGAGCCGTCACGATGATTGCCTCTGGGAACAAGGGATGGTTCCCTTGTAGCAATCAGTGTGCCAAGTATTTTCTTGAGGAAATATGCGGGTTTTCAGGCCATGTGTCGGATCGGCAGGCCTTTGCCGGGGGAGGAAAAAGTCGACCGGGTGGCGGGCGACGGAATGTCGACAGGGCTACGCTACGCGGTGGTTTCGTCGGGTCGGACGGCCCTACTCCGGGCAATCCTGATACTTACTATCCCGGCACAGTCTGGCCTTCTCAACCGCCAGTGCCTTCTGGGCACCATTCAGATCGCGGCTGATCTGTACGGCAAGCCCCACCGCCTGAGCTTCGCCATTCAAGCGCGCTAACTCCGCCCACACCATTGCCTTCGGTAGCTCACGCCGCCAGCCTTCACCGGTGTAGTAGATCGATGCAGCCATCAGCTGCGCAGCGGAACTGCCGTTACGAGCAGCCTTCAAGTACCAGGACAAGGCCAAGGCCCCATCGCGCTTGGTACCAGCGCCCGTGCGATAGCACTCGCCCAGCATGTACTCGGCGTCGGAATAACCAGCTTTGGCAGCGGCCTCGTACCAATGAAACGCCGCTTGCGGATCAATGGGTGTGCCACGCCCTTGCAGATAAAGCGTGGCGAGGTTGTACTGCGCTGCCGGTAGGCCACCCTCGGCGGCCAGCCGATACCACTTGAAGGCTTCTTCCGGATTACGGTTAACGCCCAAGCCGTATTCATACAAGTAGCCAAGATTATTGCGGGCATGCACATCGCCCAACTCGGCAGGCTTGCGCAGCGCACGCACCGCCGTGCTGTAATGACCGCGCTCGATGGCTTTCATCGCTGCCGGCAAATCGGCCCGCGCTGACCATGACGCGAAAAACACCAAGACGATGAGAAGCAGACGGCTCATGCGAGTTTGCTAAAAGTGGAGTAAAGCCCAACGGCCTTGGGGCTTGCTGCGGAAGCAGTAGCACTGATCGATGTGGAATCACCCACCGTAGAGGGGTCGGTAATACCGTTCACACCATTCGTTGTTTTGCGCATATAGCCGCGACAGCGCACGCCATCGGCGCGCAGCACTTCAATCGCCGGCATGATGCGACTTTTGAAACCCATCAGACGACAGGCATAGGGGACATTCGGATCCCAACTGACCGAAAAATGCCGGCATTGCCAGCAGTTCGGTGCTTCGCTGTCGGCGTGGGAAACGTTCATTTCTTATCGCGGTTCCGTTTCTGGTGATCGATCCATGCACGTGTGCCTACCGCAGCAAACACCAGCGCCAAAAAAATCGCGCCCAGTAATCCCTGAAAAAACTCGCCCAGTGTCATGCCCGGTGGCAGAAAGCGCTCCGGATACATTACCACCAAGCCCAGCATCAGCAGCAGTACGATCAGTACGATACGCACCAATCTGAACACCAGGCGTTTGACCCGGTCATTCATTTTCCCTCCACGTGGCTTAAATCACGCGGATATTTTGTCACAGCCCTGCGGTAACGCGCAGAACGGGCTTATGGCCCGCCTGCAGGTTAGCCGAGCAGCTTCAGCACGGTTTGCTGGCTGGTGTTGGCCTGTGCGAGTACCGCAGTTGCAGCCTGTTGCATAATCTGTGTCTTCGCGAGTTCGGTTGAAGCCTTGGCGTAATCCGCGTCTTCGATATGGCTACGCGATTCCGACAAGTTCATCGACACGTTCGACAAGTTGTTGATGACATGATCCAACCGGTTCATCACCGCACCCATGGTCGCACGGGTGGCGTTGACCTTATCCATCGCGTCATCGAGCAGTGCCAGCACCGAGGAAGCACCGTCGCGGGTATTAATACGAACGCGACGATCTTCGACGTTCAGGTCAACGTCTCCGGTAATCTCACCCGTGATCGTGCCTGCCTTACCAAAATCTGCCAAATCAATCGTGATGTAATCGTAAGCCGAGGCGCCCACCTGGAAAGCGAGTCGTCCAACGCGAGGTGGATCCATATCTTCACTAGCACGGCCACCGAAGGTACCTTCCTGGAAGCCCAACGCTGCGAAGTTACCGTCGTCACTGTAGCCTTTATCACCCACGGAAATCGTGAATGGTTTACCAGTCGCACGGAGTTTCTCAAGCTGATCAGACGGCGGCGCGCCATCTGGCGACGGCAGTTTCGGCAGCAACGCAGGGTCAGAGACCAAGCGTACGGTGCTGTACAGCGTGCGAGCCGAGGTAGAGGTGGCGGCACCATTGATAATGCCAGTCACGTCGTTATCACCCAAACTATTTGGTGTCACGGTAGCCAGCGAAACCGTTGGTGGCGTAGTACCCGTGCTCTTTGCACCGGTTAGCGTGAACGGTGAACCAGCAACTGTCGAGGTAATCTCAAGGTTGGTGGTATTGGTTACCGCGGTTTCAATATTATTCAGCGTACCAGCCGTAATCAGGGCATCAATCGCTGTTTTCAGCGCAGTTGCCGCATTACCGGTCGCACCCACTGTCGCGGTAACCGCCGTGCCATTGATATTGACAGTGACCGTGTCACCATTGGCACCTGCCGACATGGTGATACGTGACACCTGCTCGACCGAGCCGCCTTTATCCAAGCCAAAGCTGGCCGCTGACAAATTCTTTTGGTTCGAGTCGTACCAGACAGAGAAATTTCTTCCATCTGAGGTCAAGCTCACACCACTGCCATTATCTTCTGCCGTTACACCGTGCTGACCGGTACGAGCATTGATTGCAGCAACAACTTTCTCGCGGCGAGCGGTACCCGTTTCATCTTGCAAGAAGACGACGGGAACCGTGGTGCCATTGACGAATAAATTATAAGTTGTGCCACTCGCTGACGTGGTAGGCACCGAGGTAACGGTGCTCAGGCCCTTAGTGACTACCGGGTTCGCCAGTGCACGAACACCGGTTTCATGACTTTGTGAGTTGATCGCGGTTGCAAGGGCAATCGCCGAAGCACTCGGGTCGCTACTTGCAGCTACCGAGCTAGATTTATCGTCATCTGCTGTGGTCGTTGCACGAATCTTGATGCCATTGATCATCAGATCATCGACATTCATTGGCTTAGCCTGCGATACCTGATTCTCTTCAACCGTAGCAGTCGACATCGTCGAGGTGGCGCCGCTGGAGGCTGTCGTTGACAAGGTAAACGGTGTACCTGCCGTACTCGCTGTCACCAGCAGTTCGCCAATCGTTCTACCCTCAGCAACCGTCACACCTAAGGTGGAATATGATGCTGCGGTCGTGATCGCGGTGATCATTTTTCCACGCAGTGTCTGCGCAGTATCTGCAGCCGCAGCGGTGACGGAGAAGCTTGTGCCGTTGATGGTAACTTGGTAAGTCTCGGTGTTAGCCGTCGCACTTCCAGTGAAAGCAACTGACGATACCTGCGCTACCGGTCCATTGACCGTATCACGTGGGAAGGTATTGAACACCGACTCGTTCTTGGTGAAATTACCTTCAATCAGGCCAGTGCGAGTGATGTCACCGGTGGTCGCGCTCGAGATCACTACTGGCGTTGGAATCTTGGATTCCAGCGAATAAGTCGCGCTATGTACACCCTGACGCAAACCGATACGCTCGCCGAAGACATCGGCATTCTCGCTGGTTTCGAAACGCACTTCGATGTTTCGGCCATCAGCCGCCACCAGCGTAATACCCTTGGAGTCGTAGCCCGTATCAATCGCCTTGACACCCGTCTTGGCTGAAATCGTGTTGATCGCGCTGACTACCTGCTGGCGGGTCGCACGCGTATTGTTCAATACCGACGCGATATCTGCCGAAGCATAACCATTGATGAATACCACGCCTTCTACCGAAGACTCTGCACTCATCGCCTGTCCGGTGAAAACGTTTTCGTTCACCTTGGCGTACACGCCCGTACCCGGGCGCATGGTGGTGTATTCCTGCGTGGTGTCGACGATGGCCGAAATGCCAGTCGTACCTGGCAACACCTCGGTTTTTGGCACATTACGATCAACCACCGGGAAGTCAATCGAAAGCGTAGAACCACCCGGCGCGTAGTTAATCACTCGACCCGATGAAGCACCATACGCCGTACTATTTCGTAGAGCTTGCGCAATCTTTGAAGCAGCAAGCACTGAAGTGTTTTCAGCCGAAGTCAGCTGGATAGCGACACCACCTACCGTGATGGTTCCTGCGCTTGGTACACCGGTCAGCGTGATCGTCTGTGATTCACCGGTTGTTACCCCGGTGGTGGATGCCATGCGGTTAATCGCTGCAGCTTTGGCAATCGCCGAGCCGGAGGCATTATTCACCGGAGAATAAGGATCATCCTCGGCATATGAGGCACCGATGTCGATACCGTTGATGCGTAAATCACCCGCACGCAGTGCAGGAACGCTACCCTCCACAGAGACAGCCAGACCTACTGCGCGACTTGTGAAGGCCTCAGTATTGCCGACAGAGTCTCTGAAGGTGTAAGTCAGATCTTGTGAAATGACTTGGCTGTTGTTACCAGAACTAGCACTAAAAGTAACTGTGCCAGACGCTGCGGTAGCCGATCCGGTCATAGCGATCGTCTTGCCGTCGACGGTTTCAAACGAAGCAGTCACCGCTCCTAATGAGCTCACGCTAAAGTTCAACGCACCACTTTTCAGGAACACACCATTGCTGCTAAAGCTCTCGCCAGTAGCAGTGATGGCATCGCGTGTGGTTGCAACCGCCCGAGTCAGCCCCGTAGCACCAACATCGACTGCAATATCAGCCATATCGCCATCGTTGGCGGCATAGGTAAAGGTTAGAACGCCAACATTGCCACCTGTACCTTGCTCAATAACGCGGCCCGAGGTTGTAGGATCAAAGGTAGGGTCTGACTCAAGCGTTGTCTTGATCTTTGCTACGACAGTTGAAAGACCAGCAGCAGCATCGGCCGCAGTAATAGTTACGTCGACGCCAGCAACCTTGATTACACCCGTCAGAGGTGTACCTGTAAATGTCAGCGTTTGCCTTTCGCCTGCATCACCACCATCCACGGTACGCATCGTGGTCGGGCTAATGAATACATCACCAAACTGCCCGACTGAGGTTGTTTTATATACCGGCATCTCACCAACACGCTCACCCGCCGTACCATTCAGTACCGGGAAGCCGTTCCACTGGGTGGATTCGGCGATATGCACAATTTCTTGCTTCAGCTGCTGAAACTCGAGATCGAGGTAGCTACGCTGAGCGTTTTCGTTAGTATCGTTGACTGCCTGGATCGCGAGTTCGCGCATCCGTTGCATCATGTCCGTGATCTCGTTGGTCGCCCCTTCGGCGGTCTGGATCAGGTTGATACCGTCATTCGCATTTCGAACTGCCTGATTCAAGCTACGAATCTGGTGGGTCATGCGCGTCGCGATCGCCAGGCCAGCCGCGTCATCGCCAGCGGTGTTAATCCGCTTACCGGTTGACAGCTGTGCCATCGCATTTGACATCGCACCTTCAGTGCGCTTCAAAGCCGACTGCGAAAACAGCGCTTTTACGTTTGTGTTTATGACCGCCATGCTCGTTTCTCCTTGAGGCGTCTTGAGCTTGCTAATTCGTTAAGGGCAAATAGCCCTATGGTTGTACCAAGCCAAGCAATCGCCGTGCCAGAACAAAATCCTGTTTCAATTCAATGACTTAATAAATTTTATTGCTATCTTAAATACTTACCTTCGCGCTGGCGGCAAGTTATGTCGACTTTCCGGCAGCGATTTGCCGCCGATTTGCCGCTTGCCGCTAAACACATTGCTTAATCAGCGTTGAACTGCGCCTAGGCCCAATGCCTCAGCCAATGCATCATATTCTTTTAGCAATTCCGGGTGCTCTGGGTAGAGCGACAACGCGATACCGCAGGCTTCAAACGCCTCGGCTAAATCGAGATTGCAACGCAGTGAGCGAATCAGCATCGAGTGCGTGAATGCGGTGGCATTCGTGCCTTGCATCTCAATCAGCTGCTTCAATAAATCCACGGCCTGCGGCCAATCCTCACGCACGACCGCCAACAAACTAGTGATCGCCAAAATATCTTCGCTCTCTGGATGGAGTGCCAAACCTGCATCACCTAACGCGTAAGCCAGCTCATCACGCCCCTCACCCATCAACGCTTGAATCGCCATACGGAATTCTTCCGGCGAATAGCGAGAGATTTGAGACATGTTGAAGACTTGGCCTTTTTCGGCGTAAGCAATCATGACTTGGGCGAGGTTTTGCATCGTTCAGCTCCTGTGCAGGGTTGTTGCAGTAATTCGGGGTGGCATCGATACCAGCAAGTCGACACCTCCGATCGGTTTGGCAAGGCATTTAGCAAAAGCGATGCCAGTTGAATCAAGAACACCCTGAAAGTACTGTTTATTCAAAAAACTGCCATAAAACCGGAAGCGGTTTGCCGCAGTGGCAGCAAATAACCTCTGATTTGGCCACTTGTTTGGCCGCGTATTGCCGCTTTCTGAAATGCCCCGTCAAGAAATCGTTAGGCACGCTTAATGCTAAGCAGCAGTACCAAACAATAACCAGGCGCATGTGCGCGAACAAACAGCGAGACTCGACGGATGAACACACTAGACACGATCACACCCCAGAAAGCTGCTGCGCACCACGCTGCGTTTATACCTACACCACCGAGCGATCAGTTCAAACGCGCGGTGAAGCTGCATCAGCAAGGCGATCTTGCAATGGCCGAATTTATGTACCGGCAGATCCTGCGCGAAGAGCCTGACTATATTGAAGTGACTTATTTGCTGGGCCTGCTGGCAAACCAAACAGGCAGACCGACAGAAGCGGTTGAGCGTATCAATAAGTATTTAGAAGTCCGGCCGGATGATGCGCAGGCAACGTCTATCCTGGGCCTGTGCTACTTCGATCTAAAAGAGTACGTCAATGCGGTTTCTATGTTTGAGCAGGCTCTGGAGATGAATCCGGGCGTTGTTCACACCATGCAGAATCTGGCAAAAGCCCAGTTCAAGATAGAAGATTACGCAGCAGCACGCCAAACCCACGAAAGCGTACTCGCGCTGTTGGGGCAAGACGTAGAAGCAATGATTGGTATTGGGCTATGCAATCGCGAGCTTGGCGATTATGAAGCCGCATTGGGCATGCTGGAGCATGCAATTATTGCCGAGCCTCGCCGCGCCGAGTCGCATTTCTATTATGGGAATGTACTGCGTGATGTGAAGGACTTCCATAGTGCGATCGACGCTTACGGTACAGCCATCACACTGAACCCAAATTATCTGGAAGCCTACGCGAACTGCGCAAGCTGCTTGAAAGACCTAGGCCTTATGACAGAGGCGATGGCTTTCTACGATAGCGCACTAATGTTAGACCCCACCCACGCTGAGGCTAACTACAACCGTGCACTACTGCTACTGAATAATCTCAAACTTGAAGAAGGTTGGCGTCTATATGAACGCCGCCTTGATAGTGATACTAGCGTAGGCAAGTTCTTAGGTGGTCAGCGCCTACGGCTCGCAGCTGAATGGCACGGATATAGTCAACCAAATTCACTTCTCGTCATTAATGAGCAGGGTCTGGGCGATCAAATCTTTTTTGCCGGCATGCTGCCTGATCTTGCAAACCAAGTACCTGGCGCTACCGTGTGTATTGAACCGAGATTAGCTCCACTATTCAAGCGCTCAATGCCCACGCTCAATTTCATCAGCCCGGATCAACTTGAAGGTAAGCGGTTTGAAGCGCAAATTTACCTCGGTAGTCTAGGTAAGCTTTACAGAAAGAATACCGAATCGCTATCAGCTATTCAGTCCTCTTACCTAGTGGCGGACGCTGCACGTACTGCTGAATTACGCACCAAACTAAAGAACCCAGAAAAACTTGTCTGTGGCATCTCTTGGCTCAGTAAAAATGCCGATCACGGCCAAGGTAAGAGCCTAAGCTTAGAGGCATTAAATCCAGTATTGCAGTTATCTGGCTTCGATTTCGTGAATCTTCAGTATGGCGACACCGCTGAAGAGCGTGATGCATTTGTTCAGCAACATGGCGTCAATATTCACAATGTCGATGAGATCGATAACCATAATGATCTGGATGGCCTTGCCGCATTAATCGGCGCCTGCGATATCGTCGTTACGGTATCGAATACCACAGCACACTTGGCCGCCGCCCTTGGCAAGCCAGTGATCGTCATGCTACCGAATAATGATGCTTTGTTCTGGTATTGGCATCGTGATTCACACACCACACCTTGGTACCCAAGCGCACGGCTTTTCAGACGCTCGGATTCAGGTCGTTGGGAGGATGTAATCGATGCCGTAGCACTGACACTGGCCGGTATCCAGTAATACTATGCACGCGGCTGTAAAGGGCGGTAAAACCGCCCGTGCATCAGCGCTCGTTCAGCAAGGTCTACAACTGATTTTGCAGGGGCGATATGAGGATGCACTTGCAGCTGAAGAAGCAGCACTTGGACTTGCACCGGCGCTGCCAGATGCCCATTCTTACCGCGGCAGTGCGCTGTTACAACTCGGCCGATTGGACGAGGCGCTAGCCAGCTATGAAAAGGTAGTTCGGCTAGCTCCTAATGCAGCGGTGGCGCATTACAACCGAGCAAATGCCTTAAATCGCTTACGCCGTTATGACGAGGCTTTGCAAAGTCTGAAACGGGCGCTCAAGCTGCAGCCAAAATACACCGATGCTTTATCACTGACCGGTAATGTACTGCTTGCTCTCGGTGATATACAGGGGGCGCTACAGCATTATGATGCTGCGCTAAAAATCAAGCCAAATGCCGCTGATGCGCACTTCAACAAAGGACTAGCACTACTCGCTGCAGGCGAGTTCGGTAATGCCTGGGAGCATTATGATTGGCGCTTGCGCTGGGATATGGCAATCCGCGTTGGTCAGTCGCGCTCTATCGAGCGTGTTGCACCTGATTGGGATGGACAATCTACAGACAAGCCACTCATCGTTATCCCAGAGCACGGCCTAGGCGATCAGATTTTCTACGGTGGCATGCTGGCTGACCTGCAGCGCGTTGCACCAGGCTCGACCGTGTGTCTTGAGCCGCGATTAGTAACCTTATTCGCCAGATCTTTCGGCAATCTGCGCTTTGCATCACCTGATGCCATTAACACTGAAGAATGCTTAAAACATGGCGCCTTTAGCGCCCAAATCCATATGGGTAGTTTGGGTAGGTTCTTTAGGTCCAGCGCTATAGGGCTAGATAATGTAGGCACAGCCTACCTGAAAGCCGATTGTGTGAAAGCCACGGAGCTTCGTGCCCGAATCGCACAAAAGGATCGTCTTGTTTGCGGCATTTCCTGGCGCAGCAAGAACGCAGACTTCGGTGCAGACAAAAGCATTACCTTAGAGAGGCTCGCGCCGCTGCTCGAAGCGCCGGGGGTCGACTTTATCGATCTTCAGTATGGCGACACCACCGACGAGCGCCGCGCATTTGAGCAAACAAATGGTATCTGTGTAAGGCGACTGAATGATATCGATAACAAAAATGATATTGATAGCCTAGCGGCCTTGATTTCAGCTTGCGATATCGTCATCACCATTTCAAACGTCACAGCACATATCGCTAGCGCGCTTGGTAAGCCTACGCTTGTCATGCTACCTAACTCGCCCTCGCTATTCTGGTACTGGCACCGTGAGCGTACTGATTCGCCTTGGTATCCATCCGCTGTATTGATACGCCAGACAAAGCGCGGAGAATGGCAAGAGGTTATCGAGATAGCGCGCGCAGCACTGGATGAATTCAGGTCGGAGCGCTTCGGGTGAGACCTACGCAAAAATCTGGATCTGGTAAGGCCGAGCGACTTTACCTACAGGGGCGAGCACATCATAAAGCCGGCGATCTCGCCATGGCAGAAGCTGCCTACAAAGAAGTCCTTCGACTAATTCCCACGCAACCAGATGCATTGCACATGCTCGGTGTGGCTGCGTTTCAGCAGGATCGCTTTGAAGAATCTGAACGACTGCTTGCGGCTGCCATTAGCCGAATCCCAAAGTCAGCGCTGGCGTACTACAACTACGGTAATGCATTAAGAAAACTCGGCCGATTCGAGGATGCGCTTAATGCCTTTACAAGGTCTTTCGAACTCGATCCCTCGAACATTACCTGCTTGGAGCAACTTGGGAATATTCAGAAGGAACTGAACCAATTTGCTAAGGCGCATGAATACTATGATCAACTACTCGCGCTGGACCCGGCGAATGCCATCGGCCGAAGTAACAAGGCGATCGCCCTGCTGACCGAGGGTCGACTATCAGAGGCCTGGGAGCTCTACGAAAGCAGGCTAGACCAACAGCTAGGCAGCAGCCACAGCATGTTCGAAAAGCTTCCGAGGTTGGCGCCCGAATGGGATGGATGCATTCCTACCAAGCCACTTCTAGTGCTTCCAGAACAGGGCCTGGGAGACCAGATTTTTTATGGTGGGATGCTCGCTGATCTCGAGTCGGCTGGTATCGAATGCCTAGTATGCGTCGAGGACAGACTTATTGATCTATTTCGTCGTTCTTTTCCCAAGCTGATGTTTGCAATACCGGCGCAAGTGGCATCACTGGATCCCGGATCATCACTTTTTTCTGCACAAATTCCTATGGCAAGCCTGGGCCGCTGGCTAAGAAAAGAGGCCGCGGACTTTAAAAAGGTCAAAAGCCCTTTTCTGAAGTTTGACCGAGCCCAAGGCACGGACTTACGTTCAGCATTGAAACAGCCCAATCGCCTGCTAGTTGGCGTGTCGTGGCAAAGTTTTAATGCGAATCACGGGAGCAGCAAATCCTGCGGTCTGGGCGATTTGCTACCCATTCTGCAAACGCCAAACGCTGACTTTATCGACCTGCAATATGGCGACACTACAAAAGAAAGAACGCAACTGAAAGAAAAAACCGGTATTGATATCCGGCGCATTGCTCATATTGATAACAAGCTCGATATTGATGGGCTTGCCGCGCTCATCGGCGCTTGCGATATCGTGGTCACTGTTTCCAACACGACGGCTCACCTCGCCGCCGCCCTCGGAAAACCGACACTGGTATTATTACCGTGGCACACGCCGCTCTGGTACTGGCACCTTAATTCGACGGATTCCCCTTGGTACCCCAGCACCGTTCTTCTGCGGCAAGACACTGCCGGTAACTGGACTGGGCCGGTTGCGCAGGCCGCAGAAATCATCGATGGCCTTACAAACGGCTCCAAGTAAGGCCAAAGTTTCTGAGTATGGCAAGGCAATTTCCGCCACGCGGCAAAGTATTGCCGAGGTCTAGGTCAATGCGGCAAATCATGTCGCCACAACACTTCAACATGATCATTCGAAGATAACCAAACCATCTGGCACGCGACTTGCTGCTTCCTCGTTATCAATCCTGACGGGGAATGCAATGAAGCTGAAAATCTATGTGGGCTGGGATCCTCGCGAAGACATCGCCTGGGAGGTTTGTCGCCACTCGATATTACGGCGCACTGACCCCGCTCAGGTCGAAGTCCACCCGCTGGTTCAATCGGAACTGCGCGCCAAAGGCTTGTATACACGCCCCGTAGATACGCTTGCAGCAACCGAATTCAGCCTGACTCGATTTCTAACGCCTCATCTCGCTGGCGAACAGGGATACGCTGTATTTGTCGATTGCGACTTCTTATTCCTGACTGATATCCGCAGTGTTATCGATGAAATAGACGCTACCAAAGCGGTTTCTGTCGTCAAGCACGACTATCAACCACGAGAGACATCCAAGATGGATGGCTGTGCTCAACACCCCTACCCTAGAAAAAACTGGTCTTCGTTCATGGTGTTCAACTGCGCTCACCCCGCCGTACGGGCACTCACACCTGATGTTGTCAATGCAGCCGAGCCTGCTTACTTACATCGCTTGCAGTGGTTGAATGATTCGGAAATCGGCGAGCTGGATAAAGGTTGGAATTATCTCGAAGGATGGTATGCACCGAAGTACGACAAGCTAAAAGCAATTCATTACACGCTGGGCGGGCCGTGGTTTGAGCATAAGCTGAACTGTGACTTTGCAGATCTGTGGCTCGATGAAATGGCCGCGCTAGCTGGCGTTTCAAAAGAGAGAGAAGCGGCATAACCCATTCGTACCATACAGAGGGACTGCAACATGCTGATCGAGTGGCTTGTACCGTTGATCACTGACGATATATCGACGCTGAAAACATGCAATGTAGCGTCAATTCGGCTGAGAGCCGCTGTCGGCGCTACTGCAGCCGATGAATCAGGCTACATCAATCAATTTCCCGATGGCTACGCAGCACAATCTCCCCAGGTCATCATCGTGGGGAAAATTGACAATATCTCCGATACAAGTCGAGCAGAGCGATGGATAAATCGGCTAACAAGCCTAAAATCCAACGCAAAGATAATCATCGACTACACCGATCATCATCTGGCTAGAAACACAAAAAACGCGCGTTTCTACAGGGCTGCGCTTGATCTATGTGATCACGTTGTGTGCTCATCGCGAATGCTTGTTCAAAATCTAGCATCGCACTATAACGGTCCAACTTCGATTATTGAGGACCCCATTGAGGTCCCGATTTTAGCGCCGAAATTAAAGAAGAATACTGTGCCAACGGCACTTTGGTTTGGCCACGGATCTAATCTACCGTACTTGATCGACTTTCTTTGCAATGGGTACAACTATTCAGACCCCGCCCGCTTAATCGCGATGACAAATCTATATCCGCTACCAGAAGATCTAACAACGATATTGGACAGGCCAAATCTGGATAATTTAGAAATCAATGTCGTGCCTTGGTCAATCGACGACATGATTCAAGCCGCGCATCTGGCTGACATGTGTTGGATTCCAGCCGGAGTGACCGACCCGCTGAAAAGTGGAGCAAGTTCGAACCGGCTACTCACAGCCCTCGCACTAGGCTTACCGACTGCCGCTGACCCTTTAGATTCGTACTTATCGTTTAGCAATATCTATATGAATCTGCGGAGTAACGAAATTATGAATGCGATTAAGAATCCAGAGCCGCTTTTTGAAAAAGTGAAAATCGCACAGAACGTGATTTCCAAAAACTACACGGATGAAAAAATTCGCCAAAAATGGGCATCAATGATTGAAGAAGAGCAATTCGCGTTACCACTCGAAGCGCAATAGCACTTCGAAAAAATCTATTCAGCGAATTTAGATAAGAAAAAATTAGAATGATTTACTCCGAGAACATGGTCGATAACAAAAAACTGTCAGTGAAAGACGGAGTTGCATACTTTAACATTTCTCACTGTGAGCCACTTTTTCAGTTACCTAATTTTTTCAATTTAATAGCCACGTCAGATTATAAATTTAATCATACCGGTCCAAAATTTAGCGTACGAAATCATATTGAAGGTAATCCCAATTTAAATCCGACTAGTAGCTATTTGGCTGATCATGCCCTGTACGTGATACATGATCTACTGAAGTCAAGCGAGCAAGACATAGGGCAGGTCTACATCTCCTGCCATAGAAAAGTGGTCGTCAGAAATCCGATAGGATCATCGGCCAGTAACTACCCAGGAATGTCCATCGCGCACGGCGACGAATTGAACGAAAGAGATTTATTGTCGGACAAAAAGAGCCGATTTTTGATCATGCGCCCGATGATTTTTCCTGATGGAATATTTGGGCAGTACGCAAGAAAGCATTCCGAAAAAGACTTTTTCAATTTACTTGAGTTAGCTATTCAATGCGGCACCCTAAGCACAACACAGGTAAACGACTTTGCAGCTACAAAAATGTTTTTCCCAGGACTTGTTCTGGGCCTAATCCCTAAAGATACAATTTTGGGACTGCTTGAGCCGATCTGTAGATTCATAGAATGCACTGACAGTCTTGAATTTCAACCAGAATTCTCTGGTGATCCGTACCAATCAAGAGCCAGATCATTTTTCATTGAGCGACTACTGTCATTTCTGTTTTTGAGCAACGTTGATAATCAACAATCGGTTTTTAAAAGCAGCGAAGAAAATTCCATTAGCCTTTCGGCGAAGGAATTCGGATTTTGTATCAATTTCACCGCAGAAAAGAATAGCGCTGCAGTGTATGTACATGGTCACGCATAAATTGTAAGCCGATCTGCATCATGAAATTAAAAATCATTATTTCCTACTATTCTGCAAGAGAGCCAGATAGCTTGAATCAGCTTCTCAATGACCTGTCTCGCTATCAAAAAAATATTCTAGTCTCCATTAATCATGATGCTGATTGCCAGTTTAAAAATCTAAATTTGAATGTTCCGCACATTTTTAACAAAAATGTTGGTATGAATATTGGAGCTTGGCACCATGGATATAAACATGACACATCCGATGATCTTTATATTTTCTTACAAGACGAATGTTTTTTAAAAAACCATGATTTTTTGAATGCCGTTATCAAAAAGTTCGAAAGCGATTATGCACTTGCAATGCTTGGAGAGACAATAAACAAAAAGTGGGCACATTCTTGGAACACTTTATCAAGAAGTCCCTTGAATTCTCTGGAGAACGATCATTACGTGGATGGGCATAGTAGCCCCAGAGTTCAGTGCTACACCAATGCAATGCTGGGCTGGAACATTAATCCCGGCGACACGGGTGAGCACCTGCGGTCGCTAGTTTGGGCGTTGCCCGGCAAAATTATGAGGCAACTTGGAGGCTTCCCCATTGGCCGTAATCGCGGAGAGTGTATCGCCGCAGAGATAGGTGTCTCTAGGAAAATTATGGGCTTGGGCTACAAGTTCGATCAAATAGCGCCAATCCCATTTTCCTATTTTGGTCATTGTGAATGGCGCTCTGACGGTACTTCTAAACTCGCTATAGAAACCATCGCGAAAGCGAATAACACTAACTTGGTTACCAACGCATGAAAGCAGTGATTCTCGCCGGCGGCTTGGGAACCCGAATCTCCGAAGAAACCCATCTAAAACCCAAGCCAATGATTGAAATTGGCGGGCGGCCGATTCTTTGGCACATTATGAAGATCTATTCAGCGCATGGCGTGAACGACTTCATTATTTGCTGTGGGTACAAGGGATATATTATTAAAGAGTATTTTGCCAACTATCTGCTTCACTCCTCTGACGTCACTTTTGATATGAGCTCGAGTCAGATCGAGATTCATCAGCAAAAGGCTGAGCCTTGGCGCGTCACTTTAGTCAATACGGGAGAGCAGACACTGACTGGTGGCCGATTGAAGCGCGTTGGCGAATACGTTCGCCATGAAGACGCTTTCTTTTTCACTTATGGAGATGGGGTTGCAGACATTAATGTTGCTGCCCAGCTCGCTTTTCATAAGAAGCACGGCAGACTCGCGACGATCACCGCCGTGCAACCGCCGGGTCGATATGGAGCGCTTGTTCGAGGCGGTGATTCCGTTCTGGGTTTTCAAGAAAAACCGCCTGGTGATGGCGCTTGGATCAATGGAGGATTCTTCGTACTCAGTCCGCGTGTTCTTGAGTATATCGAGGGTGATGAAAGCTCTTGGGAAGGTCAACCGCTCGAGCATATTGCAAGCATTGGACAGCTAGAAGCTTTTGAGCACCGTGGCTTTTGGCAGCCGATGGATACATTGCGTGACAAAAACAGCCTTGAGCAGCTATGGGCATCTGGTGAAGCGCCTTGGAAATGTTGGGATTAACTCATTTCGGCGGAGTTTATCGCGGTAAGCGTGTCCTGCTTACCGGACATACTGGCTTCAAGGGAAGCTGGCTTTCGCTTTGGTTGACTGAACTTGGCTCCAATCTCACGGGCATTGCCCTATCGCCCGAAACAGAATTGAATCATTGGGACTCGCTAGGATTATCAATCGATGATCGGCGAATCGATGTGCGCGATCTGGTCGAACTTCAGCGAGTGTTTGACACTACCCAACCTGAAGTTGTCTTTCATTTGGCTGCCCAGCCATTAGTCAGACGTTCATATCGTGATCCGATCGATACCTGGAGTACGAACGTCATGGGTACGGCAAATGTCTTGGAGGCCTGCCGGCACCAAGCTAGTGTAAAGGCCGTGATTGTGGTCACCACAGACAAATGCTACGAGAACCAGGACTGGGCGTGGGGATACCGTGAGAACGATCCCCTCGGTGGGCATGATCCATATAGCGCTTCAAAAGCAGCAGCTGAGCATGTTACTGCCAGCTATCGCAGTTCCTTTTTCCATTTTGACTCGTCGCCTTTGTTAGCCACCGCACGAGCAGGTAATGTCATCGGTGGAGGCGACTGGTCGGAAGACCGCCTGATTCCCGACCTTATCCGCGCAATCGAGAAAAGGCAATCACTCGAAGTCCGCGCACCTCAAGCGACACGTCCCTGGCAGCATGTTCTCGAATCCTTGAGTGGTTATCTGTTATTGGGTCAAAAGCTCCTTGGTGGGGAGAAGTCATGTGCAGAGGCCTGGAACTTTGGCCCGGAGCGAGAGGGGAATCGATCGGTATCCGAGGTGCTAACCAAACTCAAGGGGCAGTGGGAGACCTTGTGCTGGCATGTCACGGACCAGCCGCAGCCGCATGAAGCGAACTTGCTCTATCTCGATAGCGCAAAGGCGCGCAGCAAGCTTGGCTGGCAGCCTGTCTGGAATCTTGACGTCACGCTTGAAAAAACTGCGGAATGGTACCGGGCTTGGCTTCTGGACAAAGCCATCATCAGTCGGAGACAGTTAGCCGATTATCTCGAGGCCGCCGCTGATGCCGGAATCGAATGGACCAACCGATGAACATTCTGCCGACACCGATTCTTGGGTTGATGGTGATCGAAACGGTGCCCAATGTGGATACGCGCGGCGTATTTGGCCGGCTGTATTGCGAGCAAGAGTTAAACGCACTTATCGGACACCGTAAGATCATGCAGATCAACCATTCGCGTACCGTCAATATTGGAGCAGTTCGCGGTATGCACTTCCAGCTCCACCCTCACGCCGAAATGAAACTGGTTCGCTGCTTAAAAGGTCGGGTTTGGGATGTTGCTGTAGATTTACGCCATGGATCACCAACTTTTCTGCATTGGCATGCTGAAGAACTCACACCCAAAAATGGGCACATGATGGTGATACCAGAGGGTTTTGCGCACGGCTTTCAGGTGCTTGAGCCCGACAGCGAATTACTCTACCTGCACACCGCACCTCATACGCCAAGTGCCGAGGGTGGTTTGCTCCATAGTGATCCAAAGCTTGGTATTCATTGGCCACTAAACGTCACCGATCTTTCGGAACGCGATGCCGGCCATCCGCTCATTGACGAAGGCTTTCAGGGGTTGAGCGTATGAATTGCCGTCACTGCGGAATACCGCTTACACATACCTTTCTCGACCTCGGGCATGCGCCGCCGTCGAATGCCTACCTGACCCGAGAGGAATTGAACCATCCGGAGACCTACTACCCATTGAGAGTCAAGGTCTGCGACCACTGTTGGTTGGTACAAACCGAGGACTACGCCGATGCAGATAAGCTGTTTTCATCTGATTACGCGTACTTTTCAAGCACATCATCCAGCTGGTTGGCGCACGCAGAGCATTATGCAACTACGATGATTAAAGAATTGGCGCTAGATAGTCAAAGTCATGTCATCGAAGTCGCCTCGAATGATGGGTATTTACTTAAAAATTTTGTCGCTGCGGGCATCCCTTGTCTTGGAGTTGAACCTACAGATAGTACTGCTACTGTGGCAGAGCACTTGGGCATTCCCGTCCTACGTGAATTCTTCGGTGAGGCGCTCGGTAAGAAATTAGCTGCAAAAGGTAAGCAGGCTGATCTAATCGTGGGGAATAACGTCTATGCCCATGTGCCAGATATCAATGACTTTACCCACGGCCTCAGAGCTGCGCTGAAACCAGGCGGCACCATTACCCTCGAGTTTCCCCACCTGATGCAACTGATCACACAATGTCAGTTTGATACGATCTATCACGAGCATTTCTCATATTTATCTTTGCACACCGTCAATCGAATTTTTTCATCCTGCGGTCTACGCATCTGGAATGTTGAAGAATTACCGACTCATGGCGGGAGCCTGCGTATATATGGATGTCATTCGGATGACATACGTCAAACTCAGACGTCAGTCACAAATCTCCTGCAGGAAGAAGCCGACCGCGGTTTACAGAGTCTACAAACCTATCAGGATTTTCAGCCCCGGGCTGACAAGATAAAGGATGACTTGCTCACTTTTTTGATCGACCAAAAACGCAATGGGAAAAAGGTCGCAGCCTACGGTGCTGCTGCCAAAGGGAATACCTTGCTGAACTACGCCGGCGTCAAGCCGGACTTAGTACCCTTCGTCTGCGATGCTGCACAATCAAAGCAAGGAAAGTTCATGCCAGGGAGCCACATACCAATCCTTGAACCAACGGCATTAGCTGACTACCAGCCTGACTACGTGCTAATACTTCCATGGAATATTGCCGCTGAAGTGCAGCAACAGAACGCGGTTTTTGGGAAAACCAGTGTGCGATCTGTCACCGCAGTACCAGAGCTTACTATTCAATGAAACCACGTATTCATTACACCAAGCCCTCAATTACCGAGCTTGAGATTCGTTACGCTTCAGACGCAGCGGCGAATGGCTGGGGTGATCAATGCTATGCCTACATCCATCGTTTCGAAGAACTATTCAAGGAGCACCTCGGGGTTAACTACGCCATTGCCACATCTAGCTGCACGGGTGCCCTACACATGGGTATGGCTGCGCTTGGCATTAGCCCCGGCGATGAGGTCATTATGGCCGACACTAACTGGATCGCGACAGCCTCACCCATCGTCCACTTAGGTGCGAAGCCTGTGTTTGTAGATATCCTTCCTGACTCTTGGTGTATCGATCCAGAGAAGGCCGAGGCGGCCATCACCCCACGTACTAAGGCTATTGTCGCCGTGCACCTGTATGGCAATTTGTGCGATATGGATCGCCTGCTTGCCATTGGCGAAAAGTATGGCATTCCCATCATTGAGGACGCCGCTGAGGCGATTGGCTCTGTCTGGCATGGCAAACGCGCCGGCTCGATGGGTAAGTTCGGCGCTTTCTCCTTTCATGGCACTAAAACGCTGACCACTGGCGAAGGCGGCATGTTCGTATCCAATGATGCCGAATTGTTTGAACGCGTTCTAACGCTGAGTAACCATGGTCGAGCACGCGACCAGAAGAAACAGTTCTGGCCAGATGAAGTTGGCTTCAAATACAAAATGTCAAACTTGCAGGCTGCCATCGGGTGCGCCCAGATGGAGCGCATTGAAGAACTAATCGGCAGAAAACGAGAAATCTTAGCCATATACCGCGAGCGCTTGTGTGGATTAGACGGCATCAGCATGAACCCGGAGCCCGCCGGGACGGTAAATGGCGCATGGATGCCGACCGTCGTCTTTGCACCGGAAACCGGCATCTCACGCGAAAAACTACAAGGGGCCTTTGCCGCGGAAAATGCTGATGCGCGGGTATTCTTTTGGCCGCTATCCAGCTTGGCGATGTTCGAATCGGTTACAGAGAATATCCATGCTTTGAACATACCAGCGAGGGCGATCAATCTACCCAGTTACCACGATATCAAAATCACAGAAATTGATAGGGTATGCGACGTCCTAAAAAAATTTGCAAGCTCATATCATGTCGATTAGTAAAAAACGCTTGGGGATAATCGGATCAAGTGGTGGAAGCGCTTTGATGGCAGCGAGCGCCTGTCTTGAGGCTGCAGGTGAGCATATCGAATGGGTCGTGATTACAGACCGAAGTTGCGGCATTGAAGCATGGGCGAGCGATATGGGGCATACAGTACATATAATCGACTACTCAAGCGCAGAGGACTTTTCTCGGAAAGCGTTTTTGACTTTTGATTCCGAAAATTGCGATGATATTCTGCTGTTTTATACACGTAGGGTCGCATCTCCATTGATTGAGAAAAAGCGCGTTTGGAATATTCATCCAGCATTATTGCCTGCATTTCCCGGACTGAATGGTGTAGATGATGCCATAGCAGCAGGTGTTCGGCTGCTTGGTGCGACGTTGCATCGCGTTGATGCTGGCTTAGATACAGGCGAGATTGTGGCTCAAGTGACTGCTCCATTGCCTGCTAATTTTTCCCAGGCAGCAGCTGACCATATTAGCTTCCAACAAAAAGTATGGCTAACTTTGCTTTGGATCGATCATTTAGCGACGCCGACGTTTGTTCCACCATTTGATTTCTGTGAGCCCGGCATAGTCCTTAGCTGTCCTGGTATTGCAGATAAAAGACTTAGGGATAGCTATGTTAGCTGGCTATCTAATCTCTCGAAGCTCAGGGCAGAATCTAATTGAAGATCGTAATCTCCCAGTCGATGTATTTTCCGTGGGTAGGACTGCTTGAGCAAATTCGTCTAGCTGATGTTTTTGTTCATTACGATGACGTCCAATTCGCCAGGGGATTTTACAATCGAGTGCAAGTTAAGACGGCGAACGGTTGTAAGTGGCTCACAATCCCCTTGAGTAAACGTCATCGCGGGCAGTGTATCAATGAAATAAAAGTAGATGAAACTACTGACTGGAGGAGTCAGCATCGAGATATTCTTCGGCAAGCTTATCTCAGAGCACCGTACCGGGATGAAATGCTCGACTTGGTTGATGATGTGTTTTCAAAGACTGCGGACACTTTATCAGACGTATCCCGGGAATCAGTGCTGGCACTTGCGCGCTATTTCGGCCTGACAGAGAAAACCAGATTCATCAACTCTACGGATATGCAGATATCCGGCTCTGGCAGTCAGCGCTTATATGATTTTTGTTCCGTAACCAATGCGAATATCTACATTACAGGTCATGGCGCATTGAATTATTTAGATCATGAATTGTTTGAGCGATCAGGGATCAAAGTCAGATATATGAATTACCGAAAAATTCCTTATTCGCAGCTGCATGACGACTTCACCCCTTTTGTTACTAGTCTTGATCTCATTGCAAACTGTGGCCGTTCTGGCTTGGATGTAATTTGCTCTGACTCTATTTGCTGGAAGGATTTTCTTAATGAACCCTATTGATAAATTCAGGGATGAGGTTAAAAGCAATATAGAAGGGCTTAGCAAGGATACAGACCTGCATTCCCTATCCCGCATTTGGGTGCGTGAAATCACTGCACATAAATGGGCGTATAACTTTTCTTGGCTAGGCCGGCCGGCAATTCAATTTCCGAATGATGCATGGGCAATGCAAGAACTTATATGGCAGATAAAACCTGACTTGATCATAGAAACCGGGATTGCTCATGGCGGATCATTGATCATGAGCGCCTCTATGCTTGCATTGCTTGATATGTGTGAAGCGATTGAGTCAGGTACAACCCTCAACCCAAAAGAATCCAAACGAAAGGTATTAGGGATCGACATCGATATCCGCGCGCACAACCGTGAGGCGATTGAGGGACACCCTATGGCATCCCGAATTCAAATGATCGAAGGTTCTAGTGTTAGTCCGGAGATCATCGATCAAGTCCAAACGATCGCCAAGGACTATGAGCGAATCCTAGTGTGCTTAGACAGTAACCATACTCATGAGCATGTATTAGCTGAGTTGGAAGCCTATGCCTCACTGGCTAGCGTCGATAGCTACTGCGTCGTGTTCGATACGATCGTTGAGGATATGCCAAAAGAGATGTTTCCCGACCGCCCTTGGGGGCCAGGCAACAATCCGAAGACTGCGGTCTGGGAGTACCTTAAATCACACCCGGAATTTGAGATCGATAAGGCTATTCAGCACAAGTTGCTGATAACTGTTGCGCCTGATGGGTATTTGAAACGGATAAGTGAGTGAGCATAGTCTCGCTCTGTTAAGTGTTCCAAAATAATCCTGAAAACGCAAAATGCTTTGAGAAAAAGAGCATCCTAACTCACTTACCACTAGAATCATGAACCAGCCAGCCAGATCTGCTCCAAGTGTAGTTAATGACAAGCGCATCTTACGCGCCCATATCGCTCGCCGCTATATCGGTGGTACCGGCATTGAGATTGGTGCACTAGGCACACCGCTTGATCTGCCTCCAAACGCCCAAGCGATATACGTTGACCGCTTTAGCCTAGAAGATCTTCGTAATGAATATCCAGAAATGGCACACCGAATGCTGCAGTCACCCGACGTCATCGATGACGGTGAAATGCTTCATAAGTTCGATGAAGGAAGTTTGGATTTCATCGTTGCAAATCATTTTCTTGAGCATTGCGAAGATCTGCTAGGCACATTAGCTGTCCATGCTAGCAAGTTACGTAAAGGTGGGCGACTATTTTATGCGGTACCTAACCGCGACTACACCTTCGATCGCCACCGACAAGTTACATCGTTCGAGCATCTGGTGCAGGACTATAAGGAAGGGCACGGTAAGCACCGTGCAGCACACTATTTGGAATGGGCGACAAAGGTAGAGGGCCGGGAAGGAGAGGATGCTGAGGCGAGAGCGGCTCATTTACAGCAGATTAACTACTCTATCCACTATCATGCTTGGGATGCAAAAGCACTAATGCGTACATTAGCTCTAGGTACTGAGTTCATTAACTTCCCAGGCTTCGTGGCCCATTTCGAGCTAAATTTGCATGAAATCATCTGCGTGCTCATTCGCACAGATTAGTGTTCGCGCCGTACCCTTAGACCTGAATCAAGCCTCGAACCCGCTCTGCAACCACCGGCAATGCTGCCGCCATTGCCTCACCATGCGGTACAACAACTGGCATCACTGACGGGAACCACGGGTAGGTATTTGTCTCCCCCAGCAAAACCCAGTTTTGGCGAGTCATGGAGATCGTCTGTGTACCTACTGCTCCCGCTAACGGCACAACGGCTGAGGATATCGATACTACTAGGTCCAGGTTTTTTATCAGTGAAGCAACACTACTGAAATCATTCATCAGATCGAGATCTGGCCAACGCAGGATACGAATACCAAGCTCACGCTCGATCTGCTGAATCTCCTCCTCGCACTCACCATACTGCAAATTCACAAAAAGTGCCCCAGGCATTGACAAAACACTGCGCCAATCCTCAAGCGCCGTGTATTTTTTATTCCTCGTAGCTGATAGCTTATGACTGCGCCAGCAAATCCCTATCAGCTTTCGGTCTTTGAACTCGGCTAACCTACCAGCGAATTTTGCTACGTCAGTAGAATTAGGGTTAAGCAAGGGTGGTACGTCTCGAAGAACATCCACCGAGCTCATCAACAGTCGAGGTAGCGAGCCGATTGGAAGGTGATAACTAAAGTCGTTCGTCGTTTGTGACTCTGCCCTGACCCTAACTTCCGGCATCGACCTCGCAAATAGATTCACCAGCCTGTGGTCGCACTCAAGCACCAGATTGTTTCGAACCGATTGCGGTAACAAGGGTATGAGCGTAGCGAACCGGATTTCGTCACCAACGCCCTGCTCCCGCCAGATCATCAGCCGCTCGCCTGGAGAAAGACTCTGTCCATCCCACATGGGCACCGAGAACTGTCGTTGCGGCCCGCGCGCTAGCGAAGCTGGAATTGCAGATGAAAAGCCTTTTTCATAAAGCGCCCAACCTTCCTTTATTCGCCCGCAGATCAGGTACTCGATACCTAGCTGCAGCTCCAGCATATCGAATTGGCGCTGATTTTTAGCGAAATCTCCAGCCTTTAAGTTTTCCAACTGCTGAATCGCTGATTGAACGTTTCCGGCCTGAGAAGCTTCCTTAGCAAGATTGAATCTTGCTAGGAATGAAGATGGATCCAACATCACACTCGTTTCAAAGGCATGCTTTGCTTCTTCAAACAGTCCCTTTTCGACGAATGCAGAGCCAAGGTTATTGAAAGCCAGCGCTGAGTTCGGATGTTTACTCACTGCCTGAAGGCAGTTCTTCATCTGTAGATCATGCTCACCGAGCTCTTGGTACACCTCGCCCAAGTTATTCATAGCAGGAAGGTAGTCCGGATTGAGCTCTAATGCATACTCAAGAACGCCGCGAGCTTCTTTGAATTTTTTCTGACGACTGAGGCATAAGCCAAGATTAGTCCAAGGCTCAGGGTTATCCGGGGTTACCGACGCCCATTTGGCAAACACTTTTTCGGCAAGGCCATACAATCCGCGTGGGGCAAGACTTGCACCAAGATGGGCAAGATCATCAAGCTGGCAAGTATCCTCTGCCAGTAAATCACTAAGCATCTCCTCGGCGTGCGATGGCTCAGCAGTTAGAATCGCGCGCATCCAATCTGGAGAAATTGTCATAACGATTACTCACCCTCGAGTCAGTTCTGTTTCTGACTGGATTCTACCTCTCGACTACTCTGGACGAAAAAAAGCCGGGGTATCGCTACCCCGGCTAATTTTTGAAAGACGCTGCTGATTATCTGAGCAGGGCCAGTACGCCTTGTGGCTGCTGGTTTGCCTGAGCAAGCATCGCGGTTGCAGCCTGCTGGATGATCTGCTGCTTCGCCAGCTCGGTAGTTTCCGTCGCGTAGTCGGTATCAAGGATACGGCTACGGGATGCTGACATGTTCTGCAAGCCTTCCGACAGATTATTGACAATCACATCCAAGCGGTTGTTCAGCGCACCCGACATTGCTTGAGCTGCTGATACCTGGTTGATCGCCGCATCCAGCGCCCTAATTGCATCGTTAGCACCTTGCTGAGTGGTGACGTTGATTTCCGAAACTTTGTCGCCGACTGCACCGCCGAAGGTACCGCGGCGGAAGCCTAAGCGTTCGAAGTTTAGAACACCCTCGAAGCCACTCTCAACCGTGAATGCCTCATCTGACTCTAACTTAACAGACGAGTAGAACGTCACTAGGGAAGTTGAACCATTAGTTTGGATTCCTGTGCCAGCTAGACCCAGATTTGCGATCGCTGCATCACTTGCGCCGATCGTGATATTTCTGCCATCAGCTGCGCGCAGCTCCAGTGCAGTACCGTAACGGCTAGCGGTAACGCCTGTCTGACCCGATTTTTCATTGAACGAATCTACGACGGTATCGATATCACGAGTGTCGATCGTCAGGGTCGCGCCATTCAGAGTTACGGTTGCAGCAGTTGTACCACCAGCTGACCAGGTCGCGTTACCACGAATAACGTTAGCTTCGGCGGTTGCTTTGACGCCTGTCCGATCAGTCTGCTTATTGATCGCTGCGGCGATAGCAATCGCACTCGCTGCTCGCTGGCTACCAGTTGTGGTGTTTGTGGTGGACTGATAAGAAAATTGATCATCAGTTGCCACAGCCCCACCAATCGCAATACCGTTGATGACCAAGGTATCGCCGTTCAACACGCCTGCAACGTCTGCCACGGTATTGGTACCGACCCCACCGGTTCCTTCCTGAGTAGTTGCGCGCATCGCAGTACTTGCACTCGCAGTACCACCTTCAAAGGTACCAATCCGCAAGCCTGCCTTGGTGATGCCGTCCGTGCGGCTGGTCGTCAGCGTATCCTCTTTCGAGTCAAGTTTGATCGCGGAGCCATCCACGGAGTAGAGGTGGAACTTACTTACATAAGTAGACTGAGCCGCCAGACCCGATGCCGCTGCCGTCATGGTGCCGCCCAAAGTTAGCTCGATATTTCTACCATCTTTAGCGGTCAACACCACGCCGCCATTATCGCTCTGCGTATCAGAAGCCGTCACCCCGGTCGCGCCAGAGATGGCGTTGATCGCATCAACGGTCAGTTTACGGCTCAATGCTGTATCGGTTGTCGTGGTGACAGTCGCTGTGGCATAGCCGTTAATCGTAATCGCACCAGCAACACCAGCACCAACCATTGCCGTACCAGATACGACGTTTTCTGCGACTTTGGCAGTGACGCCCGTGGAGTCCGACATACGGTTGATTGCGGCTACCTTTGCGATCGCACTCGCAGAATTGGAGGCTGTAGAGAGCTGGTCATCATCTGCGTAGCTTGCGCCAATTTGGATACCATTGACCATCAAATCGCCATCAACCAGCGCTCCCCGCTCTCCGATCGAGCCGGAAAGGCTTGTCAGCGAAGGCTGGATATCCGAACCGATATGGTTTGCGCGTACTGAGTCAAACGACATCTTGATCTTGTCTTCCTGGTTTGCACCAGTCTGGATCACCACATCCTTGGCAGTGCCATCAAGAAGCTTGATGTTGTTGAAGTTGGTGGTATCTGCAATGTGGTTGATTTCTTCTTTCAGCTGATCCACTTCGAGCTGGATCGACGAACGGTCGCTGGCGCTCATGGTGCCGCTAGCAGACTGGACAGCCAGTTCACGCATACGCTGCAGAACGTTGCCGACTTGGCCATACGCGCCTTCGGCGGTTTGGCTCATGGAGATTGCGTCGTTCGAGTTCTTGATCGCCATCTGAATACCGCGGACTTGTGCAGTCATGCGGTTAGTGATGGCCAGGCCTGCTGCGTCGTCTTTAGCCGAATTGATACGCTGGCCAGTCGACAAGCGCTCCATCGAGCGCGACAGTTTCAGGTTGGAAGCACGCGAGGACTCTTGCGAAACCAGCGCGTTAAGGTTGGTGTTAATCACGGACATGGTGGTTCTCCTTTAAGGGTCCAATGCGTTCTATTCAAAACCTGAGGTACTCAGCCCTCACGGATTCAATAATCGGTAGCAGTTTTTTAAACTTGAGAGCTTTCGTGGTCAAACCGCCTGGTTATGCAACATTCCCTTCAGATCGTCGATGCTATGGGCGACTTTGAGCACGACCTCATTAGGGATTTGGCGGATCACTTCACCCGATTCGCGGTTTTTGACCAGAATGACCGGAGTGCCTATCGTGTCGTCAAAACTGAAGTGCAGCGCCCGCCCGCCGTCGCTCACCATTTTGTTGATGCGTTCGATCGCTTCCTGTAGGTTTTTGCGCGTCACCTCGGGGTCGATTTGAATCTCCGCTTTTTTAGGCTGCGCGACGACCGGGCGTTCTGCTTGCGCAGCTTGGGTGGGTGCGGGCTGTGGAGCCTGCGCGACCTCGCCTACCGGCCTAGCCGCGACTGGCTGAACAGTAGTAGGGGTACCTGGTTGTATGGTTAGCGCCATGGTTTCATCCTCTCCGAACGGGAAAAAGAGACGAAATGCACCCGTTCATATACGGGTATCGGCGTAGGGGCGGCAAACTTTAGCCGCCATGCGTAACGTGGGTATTACGCTGTTACGATCTTAGGTAGTTGGTAATGATGCGGTTGACGCTCATTTATTTATTAGGGACTCGTTTATTTATTTGGTATACGCCGCCATCATCCCTTCGAAGGTCGACTTCAAGCTGGTCTTCTGCGCATTCACGCTACCGACTAAGCTCTCCATGGCTGCAAACTGCTGGTTGTAACGCCTTAGCAGCGTTTCCATCCGGCGCTGCAGCTTTTCCATATCTGCTTTGTATTTAGAGTTCTCGGTTTCGGCGTTGCCGGTCTTGGCCTGTAGTGGACCATCGTTCGCCAGGATGCTGTTCAGGCGGCGCACCGTGTCACCAATCACACCGGCGGGCTGGGTGCTAAACGTACTCACGTTACTCTGGTTGCCGGTCAGTGCCTTGACCACATCGCCGTAGTTATCTTTGAGTGCAGCGTCGAGCTTAGCCTCGTCGACCGACAGCACGCCCTTTTGGTCGGTCTTAAAACCCAGATCGGCCATGCTGGTGACTGCAGTGCCCGGCGTGGTGGATTGGCCGAGGAACATGTTACGCAGTTGCTGTCGGATCAGCTTGACAGTGCCATCGCCTACTAGCGTCTTGCCGTAAGTTTCGAGGGTGGACTCAGGGTCGGTGGTTTCTTTAACGATGTTATCGACATCGTTATAGGCCACAACCAGTGCTTTGAGTTTCTCTTTAACGGCTGAGGTGTCTTGCGTGAGCACGACGCTGGCCGCAGTGGTGGTGGTAGACCGTAGCTCGATCGTGGCGCCGCTGATCACATCCGACAGCGTATTTGACTTACGGGTGTAGTTGATGCCGTTGACGCTAAGTTGTGCATCGCTAGCCTGGTTGTCGGCGCCGGTTGCAAAGTTGACCAAGCCGTTCGCTGCGCTCAGCGAAAATGTCTCGGAGGCTCCGGTGGCGCCCGTGACCATGATCTTGAACGGCGTACCTGGCGAGCCGTCATTAATCAGCTCGGCCTTCACGCCCGTATTGGCATCGTTGATCGCGGCGATGATGCCCTCGGGGCTGTCGCCGTAGTTGGTTCGAGTGAGTGCCGCCTGCGTGATCTGTTTGCCGCTGGTTGAGCTAATACTGATACCCGAGCCGTTGGCTGTCACGACGATATCGTCATTACGCTCGACGATGCGTAGCCGTTTCTGCAAATCGGCTGCCAGCGACGCAACGTTGGGTGCATCGGGCGCAGGAATAATGGTACGCGTAGTCTCGCCGATCTTGACCGTAAACGACTTGAAATCGGTAATTTGTGGCGGCGAGCCAAACTTAATATTACTGATGCTATTGCCGGTGCCCGAGGGTGTACCAACACTGGCGCCGGTATCGGTTTTGATGGTAGTGGTCTGCGACAGCACCGGGTTAGTCAGCTTACGCACAGTGTTTGTCGAAGAAAACTGCAGCGTCGTGCCAGACACCGAGACCGTCAGCTCATCTGTGCCATCGGCGGCGCGCAGCTGCTCCTGAATATCTGCGGCCAATGCCGTCAGAGTGGTATCGGCGGGCTGTGGGCGGATACTCAGCACCTTGCCATCCACCGTCAGTGAGAAGTTTTTAAAGTCGGTGACCGAAGCCGCGGTACCAAAGCTCACCCCTGACAGCGACGCCATAAAGGTAGGGAATGGCGGGTTGACGGGTGTGCCGTCATCAACACCCGCGGCGGCGGGGTCTGCCGTCAGCGAAACAGCAGAAATCCGTTTACTCAGGTCCGTACTCGTAATCACCAGATTGCCGCTATCGACCGTCACGCTCAGCGTGCTGTCATAGGCATTCAGTTGGCTGCTCAAGTCTGCTGCAAGATCCGTCAGCGTGGCATTCGCCGGGTTGGGCGTAAAAGTTTGTGCAACACCCGCCACCGTTACGTTGAACTGGGTGAAGTCAGTAACGGCTGGGCTTGCACCAAAGCTGGGCGCGGTGATACGCGCAATGTGTACCGGCAGATTGCTCGTAGTACCGGTCGACACGCCTGCCCGGCTCGAGCCCAGGGTCAGATCAAACGGCAAGCCGCCATTGATCGGCGTGGTGGCCGAGGCAAAACCGGTACTCGAAAGGCTACGCTGTGGCTTGGCCAGTGAGCTAATGCTGACGTTGTAGCTACCTGCGGTGGCCGTATTGTTGGCCGTAATATTGAGTGCGCTGGTGTTGCTGTTGGAAGCGGTAAGCGCGTTGTAGCTGGACTTGTCTTTGATTTCAGATAGCCGCGCCTTGAACTCATCCAGCATGAACTTGACCGCGGCCAAGCCGCTGATCTTGTTATCGTTCTTGGAGATCTTGGCGTTGATCGCGTTTTCTTTGGGGATGCGCTCGGCATCGACCAGGTTTTGCGCGAGCGAGGCCACATCGACACCTGAGCCTGCGCTCAGCGATGTGAGAAGTCGTTGTGCAGCCGCCTTGTTCGCCGCCTGTATGTCGGCGGCGGTTGAGGTACCGCTGGTGCTGCTTACAGAGCTAGTGGCCATGGCAGTTTTCGGCGCTTTGCCGCCGTATCATTCGATTGAATCGGCGCGCGGTAAAAAATCTTGAGTACTTCTATCGATTAACGGATGTAATTAAACAAGCTCAGCTCGGCGATTTTGCCGAACGCAGTCTGGCCGGCTTGTAGCGCGAGCATGTCTTTGTTCATCTGCGTAATGGTCTCGGTGAAGTCGACATCTTCTTCGTTTGACAACAGCGTCTTCATACGCAGCAGGTTCTCGTCAGCGATGGCTTGCTGGTTCTCCAGCTTGTTATCGGTGGCGCCAATCGAAGCGAGGCTGTCGGACAGCCCCTGCTGCATGGTTGCCATTTCACCGACCGAGCGCTGCACGGTTTTGATGTTGTTGGTGTTGAGCCCAGTAATCAGGTCATCCACTGCCTCAAAGAACCCAACGCCGTAGGGTTTGCCGCTGTCATCGGTGCGCACAATCTTGTCGAATGGACGGGTACCGGGGCGGTTGGTGTCAGCCACGTTCTGATCGGCAATATCGGCCGAAGCAACCGATTGGTCACCCTGGTACACCACTCTACCCTGCTCGTTGGCAGCAAAGGCCAAACTACCGACTCGCGTACCAGAAAAAATAAAATTGCCATTAACGTCTTGGGTATTGGCCAAAGACAGCATTTGATTACGTAATTCTTTGACCTCAATCGCAATCGATTTACGATCGGCTGCAGAGTAGGTGTCGTTGGCCGCTTGAACGCTGAGTTCTTTCAGACGGTACATCACTTCGGTGGCGCCCTTCAATGCAGATTCCTGCTGCGAAAGCTTGTCGCGCACCTGCTTGATGGTAGAAACGTAGCTTTCCTGACGATCGATGGCCGATCTGAGGCGAGTGATTTGTGAAGACTTGTCGGGCGCGTCACTGGGCTTCAGGACCTGCTTACCCTCGGTCATTTGCATCTGAGCTTTTGACACGCGATCTTGCGTCACGCCGATCTGGCTAATCGCCCGATCAAACTTCAGAGTAGTCGACATCTGTGTCATGGTTTACCGTCCCTCTTCACTTTTCTACTAGCGTGCAGCTTGCAAGATGGCATCGAACAAATCGCCCGATACCTGCATGGCTTTGGCCGAGGCTTGATACGCCTGCTGAAACCGAATCAAATCCGCTGCTTCACTATCGAGTGAGACGCCGGAAACTTTGTCGCGCGACTCAATCGCTTGGTCGTTCACTACCTTTAAAGCGTCTTGTGCAATCTTGGCCTGACTAGCGAAGTTACCCACGCGGCCGAGCTGCTCTTCATACGCTTGTGAAATCGTGCGCCCACCGTTGCCACCGACTACGCCTTTGGTCTGTAGCGCGACGATGTCGAGCATGTTCTGGTTGTTGCCGGTGCCATCTTGATTACCGTCGATCAGGAAGGTGTCGCCCGACACTGGCGGGCGATTCAGCATCAGATGCACGCCGCGATACTCAATGCCCTGCTTGGGATCGTACTCACGCTCAGCCAGCACCGTCTTCACGCCGGTCGATGGATTACGCCAGGTGATCTGGTATTGTTTTTCTGACGTGAAAGTAACGTCGTATTTTTCTGCGCGCAGCGCATCGATACGCTTGGTGTTGAGCGATGCCGGGTCAGCCATGCTGGCATCGTAGCTACCGGTAATGGTGCCCGAGCCCGCTGAGACGAATACCAGTAAATCTTCTTGTACCGCGCCATCCATGTAGATGCCGGTACGCATACCTAACTTAGCTAATTCTGCCGGGCCGGATTCGACGTGCTCATCGGTAAAGCCGAAACGGATTTCTTCGTCTGAACCAATTTCTATGGTGCCACGATAAGTACCGTTACCAACACCGAGAATATTGGCGCCACCGGACAGTGTTGAGATCGAGATATCCGCACCACTGCCATTACTGATTAACAGGTTGCCGAATTTATCCATCTCGGCATACACCTTGGAATAAGTACCGCTTGCCACGCCCAATACATTACCTTCGTCCAGCGGGCCGAGGATGATGTCTTCACCGTTGGCATTCGATAACGTAATGTCGCCAGTTGTGCTATTCAGTGTGGCGGTCACACCGGTAGTGCCATTTGCCAAGTTGATTTTAGTGACGATATCGGCGCGATTGGTAAACACGCCATTGGTACCGCTGCCCGTGATGTCCGTGCCATTAATCGACAAGCTGCGCGAAAGGTTTTGTGTGGCGAGACTGGCAACCACGCGACCGGTATCAGCCCCATTGATCGCCGCCGCAATCTCTTGCGTTGAGGTGAAGGTGTCCGCTGGGCCGTTGCCGCGGATGGTCACACCATTCACCACTAGCGGGCGATCTTCCTGCAAGCCTTCTTTAATCAGCGCGGCGTTGGCCTTGATTTGGTTAACGCCACGCACCACCACTGCTGGCTCCAAAGTCGAGCCGGTGGCGTTCAGCCATGCGGCAAGATCGGGCGCTTTGAGTGGGCGGTTGTAATCAATACCACCCAACGTGACACCGTTGAGTGTGAGGGTATTCGCTGCGATCGATTCCACACCTGCTGGAATACGGGCACTACCAATACGTGCAGCGGTTGGAATGATCGGCATCAGCCCGGTGAAATACTCACCCAGTGGCTGACCGAGGGGCGCTAAATCGCCTGCCCTTCCCTGCACGCCATAGCCGATGGTGATATCGCTAAGCTGACCGAAATTCAGTTTGCCGCGATACGACGTTTGCGTAGTGATGTCACCGTTAGCATCCATGCCGCCGATACGAATATCGTTACCACCATAGCCTTCGGAATTACGCAGCACCAAAGCGTCGCCGGCGTCATTCAGCGTGGCGAAGACATTCGTGTCGCTCGCGTATTGTGAATTAATCTGTAGTACCAAGCCAGCCAGGGTACGACCGCTCTCGGCGGGAATGGCAGCGCCATTGATATACAAACCTTCTTCCGGATCAATCGATAAATCCGACGTAGTGGTCATGGCATTCACCGCAACCGGTGGGTCATCGTTTTCGACGGCCTTGTTCATCCACTCGGCAATATCGCTCGCCTGTATGGTCTGCGCAGGTGCAGTGGGGAAGAGCGCGGGCAATGAATGTCCATTGATCGTCAGCCGGTCTGCCTCGATCATTTGGACATCAGCAGGAATGACTTGACCAATCAGTACCTTGCGCTCGATGGTGCTGGGTACCACCATGTGCTCAGTTGAAAACTGCGTGGCTTGGTCGTACTGCGAACCGGTCAAAGACTTCAGCCCGTAGAACATCGACATCTGCTTGTACCCGGTCTCATCCGTCTCATTGAGATAGGTATCCGAGTAAGTCGTTCCTTGGATGAAGCCGTTATTTGTAGTCAATAGTGCGCGACGTGCTGCCTCGTCAGTGATCGGCGCACCCAGCAGGTGGCGACCATCGCGCGTGAGTACTTGAATATTTTGTTTGTCGGTGGCGTTATCAATAAACACCGACCAGTTCGCTGCGCCCAACGGAATCTGGCCAAGCAACTGATCGGCTGGCGCGCTGATACCCGCAGACGGATTCGGATTGTTCTTCAGTACCTGCGATAACGAGCGTACGCGAGTAGGGTCGGCATACGAGGGTTCGTAGGTTAGTACGGCATCGGTACCGGATAGGTTATTCGGGTTTTCGATCACACGGAACAAAGCACCCGCGGCAATCTTGTTAGGGTCATCAATCACCACACGGATGCCTGCCGAGGCGCGATCGATCTGGATCGTCGTGCGCTCGAGTGGATCCATACGGGTAATTTTATCGATGGTGAACATGGGCTTGCCCACTTCGCCATCGAGGTCGATACCATTAGCGTGAATCTGGTTCAACTCACCGGCCACCATAGTTGCGAGATTATCGAGTGCCTCGAAGCTAGGTTGCAGTACTTGCTCACGAAAACCCATCAAACCACCGAGCTCGCCTGAGCTAACGCCTGCGACTTCGGTCGGGTATTTGGCATAGGGGTCCAGAACGATGGCAACACGCGAGAGATCTTTCTCATCAAAGCGCGCCATCAGGGTTGTTGATCGATCTCCGACCACAATCTTGCCGGCACTGGCTACCGTGCCAATACCAATATCCACCGCACCGTTTACTGCGGTGGTGACGTTAATCTTGACTAGCTTCGACAGTTTAGTCAGCAACAAATCGCGCTGGTCCAAAAGATCAGGCGGCTGGCGCGAGACCAGCGGGTGCTTGGCCATCTGTTTATTGACGGTGGCAATCTGTCCCGCCAGGGTATTGATATCCGCAACGCGCGCATTAATGGCATCACGCGTTTCGGTATCAACCGTCGTCATTTGATTCGACAGCTCACGAAAACCGGCAGCCAAGCCATCAGCATCACGCAAAAACTGCTGGCGCAGCACGATCGACGATGGATCGACGGATAAAGAACGCGCCGTAGCAAAAAACTTATCGAGCGAATTATTCAGACCCACCGTATCACTACCCATGATGTCCACTACGCGGTTGGCGTAGTTCACCATCGGGCCTTGGGTGTTCAGTTCACTGGTGCTATTGCGGAGGTTTTGTTCTAAAAATTGGTCATAGGCACGGTTGATACCCGCCACATTGACACCCGTACCCAGGTACACCCGCCCCTGCTGGCGCGGCATGTTCTCTGCCAGTGCAGTCTCTTGCCGAACATAGCCCTCGGTCCCAACATTAGAAATATTGTTGGATACCGTGGTCAGCGCGCGCTGGTAAGCGGCGACGCCAGAGCTGCCGATGCTGAGCAGATCACTCATTCAGCGGCTCCCTTGGGACTTGCTGCGGGAATCGCAAGGCGACGGTCGAGATTAAAACGTTCTGGCCGTTGCAAAGGTAGCGGTGCTTTAGCACCAGGTACCGGCATACCTTGCTGCGGCATGTTGATAGGCATTGGCGTGGCTTTGGTGACATAGTCCGGCGGCGGCGCGTTGTTACGCTGCACCGCCTTGATGATCATGTCGGCCACACCCATGGTGTTGCGCTTGGCGAGTGCTACTGAAAGCTCGCGGTCATACATCTGCGTAAACTGATCTTCGACATCCGAGCCCATCAAATCACTTTTTTCGACGGTGGCGCGCATGGACTTCAGCATCTCTTGGATGAACATCGCCTCGAACTGCGTTGCAGTCTCTTGCAGAGCCTTGTCGGAATGCTGCTGCGCCTTGCTGCGCAAAGCACCGAGCCCCGCGAAGTCCAGTGAGGACTGCGGGGATGCCATGCCCAGATTGTCGAGAGCGTCAGCCATGGGGGGTCATCCTCAGATCACGACCAATTCAGCTCGCAAACTGCCCGAGCTCTTTAATGCTTCAAGAATCGCAATCAATGCCGAAGGCGATGCGCCGACCTGGTTGATCGCATCGACTACTTGTCTCAAGTCCACACCGGCCTGAAATAGGAAGGCTGGCTTGTTGGGTTCATTAACAGCGATATTGGCGTTCTGTACGGCCTGCGTCTGGCCATTGGAAAACGCATTCGGCTGACTCACTTCATTGGTAGCCGCAATCGCAACAGAAATCGTGCCATGCGATACCGCTGCAGGTGTCACCTTGACATTGCGGCTGATGACGACGGTACCGGTACGCGAGTTCACAACGACACGCGCAGGTGCTTCACCCGGCGTGACATCGAGGTTCTCGACCATACTGACAAAGCTGACACGCTGCGACATATCCATCGGTGCACGCACTCGGATGGAGACGGCATCAATCGCGTTGGCAGTGCCAGCACCAAATGTCGTGTTGATAGCATCGACAACGGCACGGGTGGTCGTGAAATCCGGCTCGCGCAGGTTCAGCATCACTGCATCGGTTTTGTCAAATGGGTTGTCGACCAGACGTTCGATGGTGGCGCCATTCGGAATACGTGCTGAGGTAGGTACACCGATCGCTACTTTGGAGCCAGCAGCACTGGCGTCAATACCCGTGGTGTTGACCGAGCCTTGGGCAATGGCATAGACCTCGCCATCAATGCCGCGCAAGCTAGTCAGAATCAAAATACCGCCGCGCAGACTTGATGCTTGTCCGAGCGTGCCAATGTTCACATCGATACGCTGACCGGGCTTGGCCATACCAGGTAACTCGGCAGTCACCATCACCGCTGCGACGTTCTTCACATCCAGACGACCAGCAGCTGCGGCCGCACGTTCAAAGTCGGTCAGTGGGCCATCCAGGCCGACGCCCAGTTTATTCATGATGGCGCGTACAGTTTGCGTGGTAATGGGCACAGCAGCGCCATCACCGGTACCTTGCAAACCAACCACAATACCGAAGCCAACCAATTGGTTGCTACGAGCCGCAGCCAATGAGGCAAGGTCTTTGACGCGATCGGCGTGCGCCGGTGGCGCCACCAAGAATGCCACTAGCGCAGAAGCCAATATCACCAGGTAACGTGAGATCATATTCTTGCCTCTATTAGAAAGGCCAGTACTTGTAGAGCGCACTGATACCCCAACCAGCGCGTGTTGCATTGGCGAGATCACCGACACCTTTGTAGGTAATTTGACCATTAGCCAAACGACGTGACTGCACAGTATTGATAGCACTCACATCGTCCGGCCGGATGATGCCGGCCACCTGGATCACCTCGCCACCTTCGGACAGTGATAGCTGCTTCTCACCACGAATCACCAAGTTGCCATTGGCTTGTACTTCTGTCACCGTGACGGCAATCGATCCAGTTAGTGAAGCGCGCTGGTCAGCAACACCCGTTCCTTTGTTAGAGGTCTTCGCGCCGCCAGTATTCAACCCATTTAATATGGGTGTAGGCCGCGTAAGTGCATCGGTCATACCCTGCGGTATTGCATCCGAGCTCGACTCTCTACTGGTCTCATTGTTTAAAGTTCTGGCTGCTTGTGTCGATTCACTGAGTAAGACGGTGATGATGTCGCCGACACGATAGTTGCGGCGCTTGGCCTGCCATAGATCGGTGTTGTCGGCGGCAAAAATAGCGCCTGTCGCCGGTGTGGTGGTGTCGCGTGGCAGCGGCTGTACTGGCGCAAAATCGGGCGAATGTGCCATCGGCATTGGCTTGGCACAGGCTACCAGCATGAGCACTGCGATCATGATCGCTGCGGGCTTGATTAATTTCATCGTTGTTCTCCAGGCCGTCTTCAGGCCGTCTTCAGGTCAGCGCGATTACAGGTTGTTATTCAAGAAGCGCAGCATGCCGTCCGCTGCGGAGATGGCTTTCGAGTTCACTTCGTAAGCACGCTGGGTCTCGATCATGTTGACCATCTCTTCGACCACGTTCACGTTAGATGCTTCGAGCATGCCTTGGCGTAGCTGACCTGCCGGTGCCGTGTTCGGGTTCAGTACTACTGCGGCACCTGACGCGACGGTTTCTTTGTAGAGGTTGTCACCGAGTGGCGTCAGACCGGCCGGGTTAACAAAGCGCGAAATCTGTATCTGACCCAACTGCTGCGCACCACCACCGGCAAACAATTCAGCCGACACCACACCATCCAAACCAATCGTGATCGATGCGGCGTTACCCGGAATCGCAATTGCTGGTACCAGTGGCTGACCCAGATTAGTCACCAGCTGCCCGGTATTGGAGAGTTTGAAGGTGCCATCGCGCGTATAAGCGAGGGTGCCGTCGGGCTGCTGAATCTGAAAGAAACCTTCACCCTGAATCGCGACATCGAGCGCGTTCTGGGTGTTGATCATGTTGCCCTGGGCGTGAATTTTTTCTGTGGCGATGATGCGGGTACCGGTACCCAGCATCAAACCGGTCGGTGCTTGCGTCGCGGCCGCTGTTTGGCCACCCGCCTGCCGTACGTTCTGGTACAGAAGATCTTCGAACATGGCGCGATCGCGCTTGAAGCCCGTGGTGTTAACGTTGGCCAGGTTGTTTGAAATAACCGTCAGGCGCGTTTGCTGCGCGTCCAGACCGGTTTTCGCTACCCACATTGATGCGTCCATACTTTCCTCTCGAGTGTCGCTTTTCCGTTACCTATGCAATTAGCGTGCCTTCAACATACTGGCACCCGATTCATCGAGTGACTTGGCCTCTTTGATGGTGCGTACCTGGGTCTCGAACGAGCGTGAGAAATCAATCAGCTTCACCATGGCGGTGACTACATTGACGTTACTGGTCTCGAGTGCACCCGGGACAATCCGAGTGGGTATCGGCCCTGTCGCAAAGTCGCCATTGGCCGTCGCAAACTCGGGGTATGGAGCGAACAAAGTGTCGGGTCTGCGTTGCAGCGTGATCCCGCTGGCATCGCGCATCATGATGCGACCGACCAGTACCGAGGGATCGAGCAGCGGCTGTACCGGGTTTCGCGCAAAAATATCGCCCTCTTCGGTAATGGTCAAAACTGAACCGGTGGGGATCGTGATCGGTGCGCCGTCTTGCGAGAGCACCGGATGACCCGAGCCATTTTCCAGTACGCCGGTTGAACCAATCTTCAGATCACCGCGTCGGGTGAAAGCTAGCGTGCCGTCTTTGGCCTGCACACCCATCACGGTTTTATCTTTGAGCGCGATATCCATGGGATTCAGCGTCGCCATCAGCGAACCCTGCTCAAGCGAGACCGCGTTCATCTTTTCGATGTAAGGCTGGATACGGGTATCCCAACCCTCGCCCTTGGCTTTCACCGCCACCATCGCGTTGTCGTAGCTTTTTTTGAAGCCGACTGTCGAGACGTTGGCCAGCTCGTTATTCAGCTGTTCACGCAGCAGGCGTCGCTCGTTGATCGACGCCAT
>JAIXQK010000050.1 GCA_027485795.1 Oxalobacteraceae bacterium | reverse complement strand
GAGAGCAGATTCGGCCTAACAACGCGGTGGAGCCAACTCCGGTAGATGTCACAGTTCGTGCTGACGCACGACCTGCGCCATCTACCTCCGCGGCTCACCTTCGACGTTAGGCAGAAGAATCATGAATCAGCCAAATATTCCGGACCTATCAAGTAAGCTGCTAACGGTTCACATCGTAGGTGGGCAGCACAATTACATCGTCGAAAAGCCGATGTTTGAGAACCAATGCGGACGTTGGTTTCTTGTTGGGATCACTCCGGGCGGGACTTCTAAAGGAAACTGGGCGGCCGGGGTTCCTGTCGCGATAGCCTGGGACCAAGTGAGCGCCTATCGGGTGTTTGAGTCAGCAGCGGATTACCTTCTTAAGTATTCTAAGGCGGAACAGAAATAAAAAACTGAGCCTAACAAAGCGATGGAGCGAAGCCGGATACTTGTCACGGATCGTGCTGGCGCACGCTCCGCGCCAAGTATCCGTCTCGCTCATCTTTGACGTTAGGCAGAAAAGAATATGAAGTCCGAATGCCCTAGATGCCAGTCGACACGGGTCAGGCGAAGCGTTCCTCGCGACATCTCTACCATAGCGGTTTCATCGGCATCAGGGCCATTAGGTTCGGTTGCGAATTCGATACTACATCGGATTGCATACCGGAGATGCGAGAACTGCGGATTTACCTTTGCGAAGGGGAAGCGCGTGCCAGGCGGATTTGCTATCGCGATCTTTTTAGTCGCCGGCCTTGTAGCGGCAGTCCTCTATGTTGCGAATTACTAAAGATCAGAAATGAAAACTAGCCTAACCAATAGATGGAGCCAAGACGATTGCTTGTCACAGTCCGTGCTGAGCACGGCCTGCGCCAAGCAACCGTCTGGCTCATCATGACGTTAGGCAGAAGAAATCACCAAACGATGCCCAAACCCCGAACAGTCATCATCATTGCGGCATACCAAGTCGTGCCGTTGCTCTTGATCGGGGCTTGGATCATGCCCTCATTCTTCGACTTATTCGGCGTGGACCAGAATGATATGAGTTGGCGAAGTTACGCCGCTTGCGTTGGCGGATGGGTTATTATGGAAGCCCCGCTTATCGCATGGCTCGTCGTAAAGAGTAAGATAAGGAAGAAGCAGCAGATTAGCGCATGAATCCACTGAGTATTCAGAAGTGAAAAATGAGCCTAACAAAGCGATGGAGACAACTCCGGTAGCTGTCACGATTCTGGCTTGCGCCAGAATCGCGCCATCTACCTCCGTGTCTCATCTTCGACGTTAGGCAGAACAAAACCATGAATAGATCAGCAGACAAGCTCGTCGAAAGTTACTATTCCGACAAAGCTGCCGATCTTAAATTGCGCTCTTCGAGCGCCGGCAAAATCGGAATGATTGCCGGAATTCTGGCATTCTGTTCATTTGCATCACTTAGCGCGCTCATGTTGCTCTCATTCCTAGGCCTAAACCCTTTGGATTCGACCACTACATATACAATCGGGATTCTTCTCGTTTTTATCACACTGTGCTCTACTTTTATTTGCTGGATCTATTTTGCACGCAGCGTGTTTTTCCGATCTCGCCTTACTTCTTATATTGAAGACACAATGAAGGTAAAATGAGCCTAACAATCCGATGGAGCCAAGACGGGTAGTTGTCACAGATCATGCTTACGCATGCTCTGCGCCAACCACCCGTCTGGCTCATCTTTGGCGTTAGGCAGAATCAAACCATGCCCATCTACACACCACGCGGCTTACGGCTTCGCCTGAGAAAAGATTATGCTTTCGCCTTAATGGGGCGGCTCCACGGAAAGGAGTCGGCATTTAAGATTTTGCAGCTCACTGAGGCTGTCGAAAATCTCGGTGGATTTGTGACGACTATTGCAGCCGCAGGAGCCGTATACTATAGCGTGACGCCTTGGGAAATGGCAGGTATATGTTTCGGAGCGTCGATATTGATGACCCTCGTAAGCATATTCGGGCTGTTTATTTCACCTATCACTTTTCTGATTCCTCCAGCACGAGTCTACAGCGTGCTTTCCGGTTATGGCATTATTTTTATCGGCTTATGCGCGCTACTCTATTTTGCGGGAGGAATTTGGCTTGTGGCTGCTATGCTTGGCGGGCGCTTGGTCGGTTGGATAGCGGGCGGGATACTAAATATGATTCAGATGAAGATCGCACTGAAGCATACAGGCCTACCTATTTCCGCGTCGGAGAGGAGTTTTTTTCATGCGTATAGGCTTATGGCGAATAAGCACGGTATTTCGACTAGCCTCACTGTTACGGACGATGAATCGTCTCCTGATGCATGGATGCCGAGCTACCAGAAGCTAGCTATGGAGTGGCCGATGGTCGTTGCGCGATTTTCAGAAGAATAAAAAATGAGCCTAACCACGCGGTGGAGCCAACTCCGGTAGCTGTCACAGTTCGTGCTGACGCACGACCTGCGCCATCTACCTCCGTGGCTCACCTTCGACGTTAGGCAGAATATGAAAGCCATCGAAGGCATAGCACTAGCGAGCATTCTCTTCATAGCTGGATTGGCGTTGCTGCCGGGCCGGAAAGCGGAACCGCCGAAGAGCTATTTCGCCCCCGAGCAACAGAAGATGCATCGCCTAAGCATCGCGATGCTACATTTCGAGTATTATGAGAAGCGCTTTCCTTCTAGCATGGATGAATTACGCAGCTATGCAGCGACCAAGAAAAAGGAGATTATTCTTCACGATTCAGACTTAGTTTTCACTTTCCCTGACGGAAGCCCTGGCCCATGGCTGATCACACCCACACTACTGGGTCGCCCTTATCTCTTAGCGTCTCCAGAATTTACTTGGTCCGAGGGCTTGCAACAGCTCACTGTTGATAAGGACGCCCGCTACGATATTTTGAAAATATATAAATCCCCAGAATGAAAACTGAGCCTAACAAAGCGATGGAGCCAAGACGGATAGTTGTCACAGATCATGCTTACGCATGCTCTGCGCCAACTACCCGTCTGGCTCATCTTTGGCGTTAGGCAGAAGTAAACAATGAGTGATGAAAGACCACTTTCACCGAACGAGCAGAAGTTAGCGGACGCGGCTAAATACTGGTCACGGTATTCGCCAGCTTCACCCTTAGACGAACAGAAGAGAAGAGAGGTGCACATTGAGAAAGCTG
>JAIXQK010000150.1 GCA_027485795.1 Oxalobacteraceae bacterium | reverse complement strand
GAGTGGTCGAATGTACTTGACTCGAAATCAAGCGTAGGGGCGACCCTACCGAGGGTTCGAATCCCTCCTTCTCCGCCAGACAAACTTTCTTCAAAGTTTCAATTCTGCAATCTCCATTGGCAAGCTGTTGATCTGATTGGTTTTTCTCCATCAGTTCCTGACCGGCGATTGAAGAAAGTGGCCTCACGCAGGGTCACGATGTAGATTGAGACGCTGTTCTGCTCAGCACCTCCTGATTGAGCGAGTTCGAAAAACTCAACAAGAACAACGACTTACGCCGATTTCGAAACTCTCTCGTCGCCGTACTTTCCCGAAAAAGTCAGGAGCTTTACCGGGAATCCAGCATCGATACGGGTTTTGGGCGGTGGGGTTTCGAATTTTTGCCGGGCTGAATCCCCAGAACTACGAGCTAATTTTTTGCTTGCGCTGCAATTTCTTCTTTAGTGACGACACCATCCCCATTTGCATCGATTGCCTTAAAGGCCTGTGTGTACATCCCAAATCGGCGGATGCTGACGGCCCGACCGAGTTTGTGATCCGCATTGAGGTTAATGAACGTCTTGAACTCTGCCACGTTTAGCTGGTCATTCTTGTCGACGTCAGCCTCTAGAAAATTGGCCTGAAGCTGTACGCGTTGTGGGTTGGCATGAGCCGATGCGGACAGCGTTAACAACGCTACAAGAGCCAACGAGGTGAAGACCTGTGGCATAAGGGTCTTGGAAATCGTTTGCATGGTGATATTCCGATATTGAGATGGCTAAACAAACCGTCGGTCATTCTGTCCAGCGCTGGCGCTAGCACCAAGCGCAAAGGTCCGCGCGTCCGGAAAGTGATGCAAAGGATCGCGACGCATGCGGGGATGATGAGCAGCTAGACCCTTTCGTAGGAGTTATGCACGTCGCTTGCCCATCTACTCGCTGCACGACAACGCGGCGTTGCCACTGTCCTAAAAGCCTCGAGCCACGCTACCCCGCCATGGACCGCTGGGCGCGCAATGCCTCAGTCGTGAGGCTCTTACCGTCCGGAGACCATCCTGGTGGCTTGACCAGAAAAGCCAAAGCAGACACGAGGTTAGGTGCTTTGCGGATGTCACGATACAGGTCAACCCATTGTGTGAACTCCATCGTCAACACGTTACGAGTGCGCATAGGTTTTACCAAGCCATAAATGCAAGGTTCTTCGACCCGCTCGGAGCGATAGGTCCCAAACAAACGATCAAAAATGATAAGTACACCGCCGTAATTGGCATCCAGATAGTCAAGGTTGGATGCGTGGTGCACCCGATGAGCGGAAGGTGTGTTGAGTATCCATTCCAGCCAGCCCAACTTAGGGATTAATGTCGTGTGCAACCAGAACTGGTATAAAAGATTGAGAGAAAGAGCAGTAAGAACCACCTTTGGATCGAAGCCCAAATACACCAATGGCGCGTAAAACAAAGTCGTTCCAGTGAGCTTGTTCGTCCAGCCCAGTCGAAAAGAGGTTGATAGTGTCAGTTGATTTGGAGAATGGTGCACCGCATGCGTTGCCCAAAAAAACCGGATACGGTGAGAGGCACGGTGATACCAATAGTAGAAAAACTCAAGCCCAAGAAACAGCAACATGAAAGCGGCGAAGCTGCTCAGCTCGATGGTGAATAGTCTGTGCGTCCAGACCCAAGAAAAAACTGGGGTAGCGATGCCAATCGGTAAAAGGGCCAGCAATCGACGCCCTGCCATATCGGCCATTGATAGCCAAGCCTCTGACCAATCAAACGAACCGGGTTTGCGGTGTTGCAGCACCAACGCTTCTGCCAATGCAATACAAAGAATGGTGACAGTTACGATAATTTGAATCCAAACGATTTGGGACATTTTTTAAATAGTGGCTGTATGGCCATGAGTTAGCGCCGATGATCGAAACTTGAGCTTGGTAGATCAGGTAAAGCCGGCAGAAGGTTACAAAGAGTGTGTAAGTATTGAACCAAGCTTGGCAGCTGCGTGCGCTAACAAAACACGACGAATTGCTACAGTGCTGTCACATTGGCTTTTGGGCTGAATCATCCCCATAAACTAGGGGTTATGTCACTAATGCAACCGCTGATACTGATTGTGGACGACGATGTCGAGCTGTCCTCCATGCTGGTGGAGTTGCTGGAAAGGGAGGGCTGGTCTACTTTCACCGTGCTGACCGCAGGCGACGGCGAGCGAGCCGTGACGGCACGTCGACCGGATGTCGTCCTTCTCGATGCGATGTTGCCAGACGGCAACGGTTTTGACCTTGCGCGACGCTGGCGCACGGCTTATCCCGCGCTAGGTCTGGTGATGCTCACCGCGCGCGGCGACCCGATGGATCGTGTGCTCGGCCTGGAGATTGGCGCTGACGATTACTTGGCCAAACCGTTTGAACCGCGCGAATTGGTGGCCCGCGTGCGTGCACTGCTGCGACGCGCAGCACCGAACCGGGGAAACAATGCAGTGCTGCGCTTTACAGGGCTATCTATAGATGTACTCAAGCGCGAGGTCTCCTCCATTGGCGGTGTATTGGCGCTCACCAGCGTCGAATTCAAGTTGCTCGTTGCGTTGGCCAAGCAGCCTGGCACTCCGCTAACACGCGAGGCGCTCTCCGAGGAGGTTCAAGCAGGCGGCTACCTGCCGCAGGAGCGCACTGTGGACGTGCAGATTGCGCGCCTTAGGCGCAAGCTGCGCGAAGCCAGCCCCGGCGCCGAGTGGATCGACACCGTGCGAGGCGAAGGCTATGTCTTCGTACCGCGGGGCGGCGGCACCCAAGTGAGATAGGGCATTCGTCTGATGGCCCGCATTCGCAGCCTATTCTCACGCCTGCTCGTGGCGCAGGTCGCCTTGGCCATTGTGCTGACCGCGATCCTCGCCATGGTGTTTTACGTTGATCGAAACCGCACCGTGGCGCAACTTGTCACCTCGCGCTGGGCACCGTCATTGCTGCTTGTGGCTCGTGGCGCACCGATCGAACAGGTGCGTCAGCTTGCACCCGGGCTGCTGCTCACTTCGGACCAGCGACCCGAAGCTGTGATCGGGATCGCATCGTTGACAACCCGTATGGCCATCATGCAAGAGACCTTGGTGCAAGCCGGACTGCCGGTGACCGATGTGGTCTTTGGCCGCGAACGCAACGCGCCAGCAGCCAAGCCCATGCTTTGGTTGGCACTGAAGGTCGACGATGGGGCAATTCGCTGGGTCAGCTTCGAAAGCAATATTGTCGAAGAGAACTTGCGCGAGCGCTTCTTGATTGCGACTCTGCTGCTCTTCGGCCTGGCAGTCGGTGCCAGTGCGCTGATTGCGCATCGCCTGGCGCAGCCCCTCGAAACGCTGCGCGCACGCATTGCGGCCAACGACGCGTCCGGCGCTGCGCTGCCCAACGCCAGCTGTGAAGTCCAGGCGATCGATGAAGCCTGGCGGGCGCTGCGCCAGTCGCTTGATCAACAAGAGCGGGAGCGCGCATTGCTGCTCGCGGGCGTTTCGCACGACCTTCGAAGTCCAATCGGACGAATTCGCCTAGCGGCTGAGCTGTTGCCGGATGGCGATGGTATTGCACACAGGCGCGAGGCCATCGTGCGCAACGCGCTGCAAGCGGATCGGGTCGTTGGCAGTTTTCTCGACTATGTTCGATGCGGCGAACTGCCTCTTAACGAGACCGTTGACGTGGCCGTCGTGGCACGTGGCTTGGCTGCCCAGCAGCAGCGCGCCGCGAGCGAACTGAGCGTACATGCCCCGGCGAAGCTCTTGGTGCCAAACCTCAGCTTGGTGCTGATCGAACGTGTGATAAGTAACCTGCTCGACAACGCCTTCGTCCACGGCCAGCCGCCCGTACGCATGACTGTGGGCACCAAGGAAAACCACGTATTTATCGAGGTCGAAGACGACGGCCCTGGCATCGAGCCCGATAGGGAGCAAGCCATGCTGCAAGCCTTCGCACGTGGTGATGCAAGCCGCGGGCATCCGGGTGTGGGTTTGGGTCTTTCGATTGTTCAGCGGGTGGCGCTACGATTAGACGGCGGCGTTGCCTTTCACCGCTCTGCCGATAGAACACGGACCGTCGTGCGTGTTGATTGGCCGATGGGCTGAAGGGCAAATGTTTACCAACTGACGCATGAGAACCGTTGAGGGAGGGTTCGAATCCCTCGCGCCACCAAAAAACGATGCTTTTTGACCAGAGCAAGTTATTTAACAATTCCTTCTGGCCCGCCAAGCCTAGCCAGCGCCCCACAAAGCCGTTCGTCAGCGAACGGCTTTTTTCATCTCCGGTGACCAGTTTGACAAAGCGACAGATGCGACCTCTCAGTCTTCTTAGAATGGGGGCCATGACCATGAACCTCCCTCGTTTGTTGCTAGCCCTGCTGATGGGCATGGCTGTG
>JAIXQK010000108.1 GCA_027485795.1 Oxalobacteraceae bacterium | reverse complement strand
TTTGCAGAAGCAGGCCAAGTACGCTCACCCGTACTACTGGGCACCCTTTATCCTCATGGGTAATTGGCGCTAGCGAGCCCTTGTTAATTACAAAATTCACCATACTGCATACAGAAAATTTGAAACTGCTTGCGTACCATCAGGTTATATATGCAAAAAATTCATTCAAAAATAACCCAACTAAAAGAAAACTTACATCATCTGTTGCATCACGCACTAGTCGCATCGACTTTAGGTTTAATTATTGTGATCTTTGAATCACACGGCTTACTGAATTGGCTTGATTCTGCATCGCTTCGAGTAGCGCAAGCTATAAATCCACAAGCCAGCTTGCCCATCGCTAGCGGACCACTTGTTGCTGAAAGAGTGAAGACTATTCTCATCAGCAGCAAAGCCTACGAACGAGTCTTTTATCAAGAGTCACCTTTATCCCGGAGAGAGCTTCAAGGTCTTCTAGCTGAAATTGCATCAAAAAATCCAAAAGTCATTGCGATTGATATTGATATGTCGCCAGGACCAAGTGAGGCAAAAAGTAATCATGGGCAATTAGAGCTTGATCAATGGCTGCAGAGTAACTCGAAATCAAACACAAAGTATGTCTTAGTAACCCCTTTCCCGGTTGTAGATGAAAAATTGATGCAAGAGAAGTACATATGGATGAAAAAAATGTGCGAGGCTGGTATCAATTTTGCGTACCCACACGTTGGTACATCACAAGGGTATGCATTAAGGATGTCGCCTACAACACCATCGTTGGGCGTAATAGCTCACAACAAATATTCACTTAAGGAAGATTTTTTTGAATTTGATCCATGTGTGTTGGTAGCTAGTGGCATTGATCAGGCTATTTTTTTAAATTCGCTCCTAGACCCGGCTTTACTTATTCCGACTGCGAATTTCGCCACGATGCTGCCCCTAACTCCTGATGCGATTGAGAAATGTCTGGCTTCATCTATTCATTGGAATGGAGAAGGTTTTTCAAGCTTTAAGGCAATTTCAAGTACTGATGTGGTGTTTTTGGGCTCATCTTATGATCCAAGAGATACCCTACTTACGACAAGCGGTTTGCAGCCGGGGGTGATTTTTCATGCAGCGACTACACAAACTCTTATCAGCCCGACAAAAAAAATTAGCCACTCAATGGCTTTAGGCTTTGATATAGTTTTAGGAATTACAGCTGGATTTCTGTTTTCATGGGCTTGGAGTAAATATCACCGAGCTGCAGGTGATCTCTATTATGCAAATAAATCGATTTTTAGAGCTTATTTCATAGTCAGAGCGTGGTTGGCGCTGAATTTTTTGCTGCTTGGTACCTGGCTGTGTGTTATTTTTTTCTTCAGCGCGGCCTTATTGCGAGCCCAAATTTGGGCGAGCCCAGCAGCAATGATTATTGGAGTGTTTGTGAAGGCACTCATCGCCAGTCGACAATCATCATCTCAGGAAATCAAAAAAACTAACGACAGGCATCTAGACACTAACAGCTTAAAATCAATTGTTGTTTGGGACGGGATTTTGGCATCGCCACTCTTATTATATGGGACTTATCTCACTTTTTTTTCCCATTAATTTGTCACTGTTAATTAAGAGAAAAAATATGAAAAATGCAATGTCTACCAGTTTTTTCTTGATAGCGATGATAGGCTGGACAGTGCTAAGTACCGAGGCGACGGCTTCCCAAGAATTCTCTTGCGCGATTATTGGGAGCAAAAAAAATTCAATTAAGCTCAGTGATGGTGTTATTCGGAATCCACCGCTACATCTTATAAATTGCGCTGGCGTACAGTTGTTAGAAGATGATTTGACAGTCTGCGCGATAGGCAACGATAACGAAAAAAAATGTCAGGCTTTTCAAAAAAATTCCAGGCTAAGTGCCGAGATTGTGAGGGCCAGTAACAAGTCAAACCTAGCAGATACCGTCATTGCGATGCTGCGGGGTGATGTCAGAACTGCCGCCGCTCAAACGAGGAATAGTTCAAAGTATCCAGGGATGCCATACGGTGAAGTTGTTGGCGCATTTGGTGCAGTTTTTTATGATTTTTCCGACGACAAAAAAAATGAAATTGTTAGTCTTAAGGTTTACAGGCCAGACAATCAACAACGAGTAGTTGCCGATATATCAAAAGTAAACTCGTATGGAGCCATTAAACTGGATGCTTCCGACTCAAGCGTTCCGTATTCCTGGGAAATCACTACTGTCGATGGAGAAAAGATAAAAGGTACGTTTATTTACCTTGCAGAGATGGCGGAAGTCATTGATCGGCGTCTTCTGGAAATAGACTCTCAGAAAGAACTAAATGACGCGTCTAGATGGTATCTAAAGGCAGAACTGTATGCTGAATATGGTCTTCAATTTGATCTAGATACGGCAATGAGCCAGCTTCATCGTAGGCTATTTCAAGAAATTAATTCCGCGGAGAAATGATTTATGAAAACAGGAATTTTTTTGTTGTTTATGGGCGTTCCTGTGTTTTCTGTAGCATTCGAGTTGGATAATAATCACTTCAGTCCAGGATTGGCGTCCAGAAATCAATTAAGTAAAGAAAAAGCGAATAGCCTGAGTGCTTTGGACAAAGTCACGAGCATTAGTCGATTGCTAGCCCATTCGGTTTCTGAAGAAGACGAAGGGGGTATTACCCGTGGTTCGAGTGACGTTAATTTGTTTAAAAAATACTCGTCAGCTGTCGTTTTTATTGATAGTAATCCAGGATCTGATGAAGGTGGGATTGGTTCCGGTGCTGTGATTTCGGCTGATGGGAAAATCATTACCAATTGGCACGTTGTGGGAGCTAATAAGACCGTAGGAGTAATCTTTAAACCACGTGACAAAGGAAAGCAGATCACTGCGGACGATATCCGGATTGCGAAGGTCATACGAGTGAATACAATTTCTGACTTGGCATTGTTGCAGGTACATGCAATGCCGACGCACGTGACACCTTTTAGCCTAGGAAGTCTTGCTGATATTGACGTCGGCCTAGACGTACACGCAATTGGGCACCCATATGGGGCGACTTGGACGTATACCAAAGGCCTGATCAGCCAGTATCGAGAGGACTACGTTTGGCGCTCTGATGCCAAGTTTAATCATCAAGCGTCTGTTATCCAGACGCAAACGCCTATTAATCCGGGAAATTCTGGTGGCCCACTGATCTTAGATGGAGGTCAGCTTGTTGGAATTAATAGCTTTGGTATACCAGATGCCCAAGGTCTCAATTACGCAGTCTCCGTAGAGGAGATTAAGAAATTCCTCAAACAAAAGAAAAGTGTAAGATTTAAACAGGAACAAAAGCGTAAATGTGAGCCAAAAACGCTTTTTGAGGGTCGAAATGAGGCAAATGATGCAGATATACTGGAGCTCGATACGACTTGTGATAAAAAAAGAGATGTCAGTTTTGTCAAGTCAGATGATAAAAATAAAGCGCTCCTGATGTATGTCTTTGAGAAAACCGATCAGCGTCCCAACGGCGTCGTTTTGTCATATAAGCGTTCATTTGATTTTTGGGACTTATCATATTGGGTTAATGAATTGAAAGAACAATGGCCAATAGTCGGGCTACATAAGGCGGGAAATCCTGTGCCTTACAAATTCGTTTCGCGCGACGAATATGAAAAACAAGGAAAAAAATGAATATCTTTTACTATTGAATTTTAACCCGATGCCAAATCGTTCAAATTGAGTAATTTTCAGACTGAATAGTAGCTGCTTTAACTGGTCCGTTTGAGTCAAGAAACTATATGTGGATTCAAGGACGAAGTGCAACTTTGATTAACCGGTCAGGTGGCTGAGGTGCATTAGCATCGAAGCATTTTGACCTGCCGGTCGAAGCTGCCCGATGACCTATACACACCTCAGTCAGGCCGAACTTTATCAGATACATGCATTTATCAGCGCCTGACAAACCCAAGCCGAGATAGCCCAAATACTGGGACGTCATAAATCGACCATCAGCAGAGAATTGATGCGAGGCTCTGGCCAGCGCGAGTATCGTCCTCGCCAAGCGCAGCGCCTGTGCGACGAACGATCGCGCTGCAGCCGCAATGCCCTGTGCATTTCGCCAGAAGTCTGGGATCAGGTCGAAGTGTTGCTTGGTCTGCACTGGAGCCCTGAGCAGATTGCCAGCCAGCTGCCGATCAGCCACGAGACGGTTTATCAAAAACTCTATGCCGACAAAGAGCAAGGCGGTTATTTATGGTGCGCCCTACGCTGCCAGAAAAAGCGACGTAAACGCTATGCAAGCGGTCACTACCGACGCGGCCAGATCCCTGACAGGCGCTCGATCACGGAGTGACCCGAATCGGTTGAGCGACGCGCACACATCGGTCATTTGGAGGCCGATACCGTCATTTGCGCCGGGCACCAGCATGCCATTGTCACCTTGGCAGAACGAAAAGGCGGTTTTGCAGTGATGGTCTCGATCGTAAGACTTCCGAACAAGTCAGCGCAGCTGTCATTGACCGCCTGTTGCCTTTAGCGGGTCGGGTCAAGACGATTACTTTCGATAATGGCAAGGAGTTTGCAGGGCATAAACCGATCGATCAATCCTTGGGTTCGACCGCCTACTTTGCTGACCCGTTTGCCAGCTGGCAGCGTGGATCGAACGAGAATTTCAACCGTTTACTGCGACAGTACATTCCGAACAAGCGTCGCTTATCTACAGTCACTGATTTGGAGCTTACAATGATCGAGGAGCTATTGAACCACCGACCAAGAAAAAGACTCGGATTCAAAACCCCGCACCAGGTATTTCATGAATCTTTAAAACGTGCTGCGTTTCGTACTTGAATCCAGATTTTGAAATAGGGTTTAACAAGAGGCTGTAGTTCTCCGTTCTCAGGTATTTAAATTCAAAACCACGCGATTAAGCAGATCGTAGGTTGTCTCAGTCGAGTCGCTGCTAAAAAACTATGATGAAACCTCAAGTAACTAACCAGAACAAGGATCAAATTAGAAATACAGTACGTGGGTTTTTCTGTGCATTGTGCATCGTCTTCATAAGCATCTCTTCGTTAGCAATGGCGGAATCTAATTCGACAGTCAATCCCGAATTCCAACAGCAGAAAGCCTCATTACATATTGCGATTACCACTGCAAAGGAAAAAAAAGATACAACTGAGCTCATTCGCCTTCATGAGCAGTTGCTTGAAATGACCGAGCGCACATTTGGTTCGGAGAGTACGGAGATGGCCAAAGAAAGCGAGGCGTTGGGCAACGCTTTATATGAGCTCGCAGCGTACGACCAGGCACTATCGCTATTCCAGCGGGTTTTGGCGATTCGAGAGAAGGTGCTGGGACCTGAGCATGCTGATACGGTATTTCCGCTCTTCATGTTGGCCGAACTTTACGATACTTTAGGTCAATATGAAAAAGCGCTGCCGCTACATGAGCGGTCATTAGCGATTGTAAAGAAGTTGCTGGGCCCTGAGCACGTTGCTACAGCTAATTCGCTAACCGTTTTGGCCAATCTTCACAGCAAATTAGGTCAATATGAGAAAGCCCTGCCGCTATATGAGCGGTCATTAGCGATTGTAAAGAAGTTGCTGGGCCCTGAGCACGATGCTACAGCCAAAGTACTCAACAATTTGGCCATTCTTCATGAAAAGTTAGGTCAATATGAAAAAGCTCGACCGCTATATGAGCGGTCATTATCGATTCGAGAGAAATTACTGGGGCCGGAGCACGATGATACGGCACTGGCGCTCAATAATTTGGCCATTCTTCACAAAACTTTAGGTCAATACGACGAAGCCCTGCCGCTGTATGAGCGGTCATTAGCGATTCGAGAGAAGGTGCTGGGACCTGAGCACGTTGAGACAGCCCAAGTACTCAACAATTTGGCCGGTCTTCACAACACTTTAGGTCAATACGAAAAAGCGCTGCCGCTATATGAGCGTTCATTAGCGATTTATGAGAAGGTGCTAGGGTCTGAGCATGATAAGACTTCACTTGCACTCTACAATTTGGCCAATCTTCACGGTACTTTAGGTCAATTTGAAAAAGCTCGGCCGCTGTTTGAGCGGTCATTAGCGATTCAAGAGAAAGTGCTCGGGCCTGAGCATGCTCATACCGCATCGTCGCTCAAAAGTTTGGCCGTTCTTCACAGAAATTTAGGTCAATCCGACGAAGCGCTGCCGCTGTATGAGCGGTCATTAGCGATTCGAGAGAAGGTGGCGGGTGGTGAGCATCCTGATACGGGTGACGGTTACCAGGGTCTGGGTGATTTTTATCGTCAGCAGG
>JAIXQK010000019.1 GCA_027485795.1 Oxalobacteraceae bacterium | reverse complement strand
TGCAAGTGCTCAAACTGCAGTGAGCCGGGATCGATGCGGTAATGGACATTGGTCGACTCCAGCGCATCGGCAAAATGCCCGACGAAGGCCGACAGCTGTTGGCCCAGCGCGATCACGTCAGGGTGCTGCCGGTAATGGCGCAGCAGCGTCGCCATCACGGGCTCGTCGTTCTTGAGTGTCTGAAATAGGATGAGGATGGCATCGAACTTGCCGGCCAGCGGCGGTCGCATATCGCGCAGTTGTTCGCGCAGGGTGCGCAGCAGGTTTGCTTGTTCGTACGATAGTTGGGGCAGGTCGTTATCTTGCGGTGAGGTGAGTGAAGCGCTGAGGGATGAGTTTGATGATCGACTCTGCATGGACGCACGTGCGCCTGATGAGCCGGGCGATTGAGAGGATAGATGGTCGTTAACAGAACTGTTTGAGGTGGATGTGTGGGTGAATGACCCGGTCAAGGAGGAGGGTTGCATTGGGACTTTCCTGAAAGATGAAAGTCCGGTGAGTGCGCCACTTCGGAGCGCTGTTCCATGCGGGTCAAGGATATCTGATGAAACAGCGACTTAAATTGAAACTGATTCCAATAAGCCCGCTGCGGCTGCCAGACCGCTCCTGACTGCGCCTTCGATAGTCGCGGGATAGTCACTTTCGGTGTAATCACCTGCGAGCCATAAGCCGCGATGTGTCGTCGCATTCGGCGGCCGTTTCAGCGCTGGTACGCAGGCGAAGGTGGCGCGCTTTTCTGTAATGGCCTTGCTCCAAAGCGGTGATGTGAGTTCGGGCATCTGCATAACCTCGGCCAGTTGTCGCGCGATCGATGTTTCAAGGTCATCGTGGTTCGTGGCGATACCTGATGCGCTGATCACTACCGCGAGCAACCCCTTCTGTGTCGGATCGAGCTGACCGCGATCGAAGACGAATTGCCCCCAGTGCTGGTTGGCGGGATCATCGACCATTGCCAACATCGGTGCGGTGAGTGTCAGATGTGTATCGTATTGTAGGTAGCAGGTCGTGATCGGTTCGTAATCGAAGTCCAGATTGGCGGCCAGCGCTGGGTCGACATTGGTCAGCAATGACTGCGCAGCAGACGCAGAGGTCGCGATCACCACATGCTGGTAGTGCGCCTGATGCTCGCCGCTGCTGATCTGCCATGTTTCGGATACTCGGCTCAAGGATGTCACGCGGCAGCCCAGCTTCACGCTGCCGCCGAGCTTCTCTACCCATGTGAGCGCTGCATCAGGAAACAGCGTGGAGAGGTCAACCCTCGGCAGCAGCATGTCGGAGGCGCTACGGCCAGCGCCAAGGCTGTCGCGCAGAACCGCAAGAAAAACTTTCGCTGATGCGCGCTCCGGCGGTGTGTTCAGCGCGGCGATGCACAGCGGCCGCCACATCAGTTTCGTGAGCCTGTCGGTCTGGTCGAAGCGGTCGAGTAATTCCGACACCGTGCAATCGACATTCAGTTGCCAGCCCATCCAGCGTGCAGCGCTAGCGAAACGTGCGATGGCCAGTTTGTCAGCAATTGACAAGCCCTTGGCACGTAGCACGCCGATTAGCAGGTGTAACGGCGCAGGTAGCCGCGCTGCGAGCAGATCCATACCATCGCTGCTGCTCGGATAACGCATTTGCAACGGTAGCCGCAGAAGCAGTTGCGATGGTTGTAGTCCGACTATGTGCATCAGCCGTAGTGTGTCGCGGTAAGCGCCGAGCAAAATATGCTGGCCGTTGTCGAGCGCATGATGCTGGTAGTCGATACGACGTGCGCGGCCGCCGGCGATACGGGCGGCTTCGTATAGCGTGACTTGCGCGCCAGCTTGTGCGAGTTCTACCGCCGCCGCGCAGCCAGCCCAGCCGGCACCGATTACCGCGACTGTGGGTTGGCTCATTTCAGCCGCGTACCCAAGTCTTCCACGCTAGCCAGAGTTTGCGTAGCGGTGTCAGCGAGATGCGGTGCTGCAGTACTCGAAAGCCATCACGTTCGACTTCTTGCAATAGCGTGCGGTAGATGGCGGCCATGATCAGACCGGCGCGTTGGGCGCGTCGGTCTTGCGACGGCAACAGCGCGAAGGCTTCGTCGTAATAGCGCTGTGCGCGCTCGGTCTGGAAACGCATCAGCCGTTCGAAGCGATCGCTGTGTTTGGAATTGAGGATTTCTGCAGCGGGTACGTCGAATTGCTGTAGCTCAGAAATTGGCAGGTATATCCGATCGCGACGAGCATCTTCGCCGACATCACGAATAATGTTGGTGAGTTGAAACGCCAGCCCGAGTTTTTCTGCATAGAGCAGTGTGCGTTCGTCGGTCATGCCAAAGATTCGTGCGGAAAGCAGACCGACCACGCTGGCCACATGCCAGCAATAATGTTCGAGTGCCTTGAAGTCCAGGTAGCGTGTCTGGCTGAGATCCATTTCCATGCCATCGATGACAGCCAGCAGATGATCAATCGGCAACTGGAAGGTTTTGACGTGCGGCTCGAGCGCACGCGTCACTGGGTGACTCGGCTCTCCCTCGGCCATGCGAGCGATCTCGCTACGCCACCAGACCAGTGTGGTGCGTGCGATTTGCGGGTCGCTGCTTTCGTCGACCACGTCATCTACTTCGCGGCAGAAAGCATATAGCGCGATGATGGCCTGCCGTCGCTCAGGTGGCAAAAACAGAAAGCTGTAGTAAAAGCTGGAGCCGCTTTGCGCCGCTTTTTGTTGGCAGTATTGTTCAGGCGTCATGAAGTATTGGTCAATATCGCTTTGGCGCGGCGCACCGAATGCTAAACGACAAAGCGCAGCGCGCGCCAGCCCAGCAGCAGCCAGTCGCGCTTGTCGAGCGTGGGTCGGTGCCGAAACACGTCGAAACCGACCGCCTCGATTTTTTCCAGAATGCGCAGACCACCGAGCACCACGAGCCGCAACTCCCAACCAAAACGGCCGGGCATGTCGAGCGCCAGTCTGGCACCTGAGACCATGATTTGCCGCGCGCGCTCGACCTCGAAGGCCATCAGCGCACGCCAGCGCGCATCGACCTCGGCGCTGGCGATTTGCTGCTCGCTGACGCCGAAACGTTGTAGATCCTCTTGCGGTAGGTAGACTCGACCTTTGTCCCAATCGATTGCCACATCCTGCAAAAAATTGATGATCTGCAGTGCACTACAGATGGCATCGCTGCGCATGAGGTGCGCAGACTGCTCATGGCCAAACAGCGCCAGCATGATGCGCCCTACCGGATTTGCTGAGCGGGCGCAGTAGTCGAGCAGCGCTTCAAAAGTTGGGTAGCGGGTCTGCACCACATCTTGGCTGAAAGCCGATAGCAGATCATGCAGAGGCCGGGTGGCTAGGCCATGGCGCTGTAGCGTATCGGCGAGTTGGTCGAATAAGTCGGTCTGCGGCGGCTCGCCAGCGTCGATTCGGTCCAATTCGGTGCGGTAGGCCTTGAGTGCTGCGAGCCGCACCTCGGGCGGGGCGTCCCCTTCGTCGGCCAAATCGTCCGCACTGCGCGCAAAGGCGTAGATCACCCTGACAGACGCCCGCAGGTGTGCCGGCAGCAGCGGCGAGGCGACTGGAAAATTCTCGTAATGCTGGTTGGGCATTTGGAGCAACGCTGTCAAGTTGTGATGGTGTCTTGCCGGATCCAAGGTGCCGTTTGCCAGGCGCCATCCCGCCAGCGACAGCGTCTGATTTGGGGATCGCGGAGCCGCAGTCTAAATGAAATTGCGTACGTCGCAGTTTTTCCGCCGCGTCTTGGTCTTGTTCGACAGGCAGCCGATTGGGCTGTTCGGCGCGTTTTCAAGTAAAATCTAGGGCTGAAGTCAAACAGCCACTACCATGGCGACGCAGGGCGACCGCTTTGACGCAGGGTCGCCCTTTGCATTTCTTAAAACGGACCGGCAAACCCTCTGGGACCAGTTCGTTGCGGCGAGGATGGCGAAATTGGTAGACGCACCAGGTTTAGGTCCTGACGCCAGCAATGGTGTGGGGGTTCGAGTCCCCCTCCTCGCACCAGACAACTTGTTTAACCTTTTTGGACGATTCACATGGCAACTGCTGTTGAAACCCTGGAAAAACTCGAGCGCCGCATTACCCTGACCGTGCCGTTGGCCGAGGTCAATGAGGAGGTCGAGAAGCGCCTCAAGGTGCGCGCGCGTAGTGCAAAGTTCCCGGGCTTCCGGCCGGGCAAGGCCCCGCTGAAGATGGTGGCTGCACAATTTGGTGCCATCGTCGAGAGCGAAGTGCTGAACGACAAAGTAGGCCGCGCATTCGGTACTGTGACCGCAGAAAACAACCTGCGCGTGGCGGGTTTTCCTCGCATCGAGCCGAAAGCCGATGAGCAGGTCGACGGCGCGCTAGTATTTCAAGCCACCTTCGAGGTTTACCCCGAAGTGAAACTGGGCGATCTGTCAGGCATCGAAGTGGAGAAGAGCGTCGCGCAAGTGACGGATGCCGAGATCGACAAAACCATCGATATTCTGCGTCGCCAACGCGTGCACTTTCACACCAAAGGCGAAGCCGGCGAGCATGGCGATGGCGGACCCGATGCGTCTGCGCAGAATGGCGATCGCGTGACGATTGATTTCGTCGGCCGGATTGATGGCGTTGAGTTCAGCGGCGGCAAAGGCGAGAACTTCCCCTTCCTGCTCGGCGAAGGTCAGATGCTGAAAGAATTCGAAGAAGCCGTGGTTGGCCTGAAGCAGGGTGAGTCCAAGACTTTCCCGCTCACCTTCCCTGAGGATTACCACGGCAAAGAAGTTGCGGGCAAAAAAGCAGAATTCACCATTACGCTGAAAAAAGTCGAATGGGCCCACATGCCTGACGTCGACAGCCATTTCGCGGAAAGCCTCGGCGTGCCCGGCGGTGACATGCAAAAAATGCGCGACGATATCCGCGCCAACCTTGAGCGTGAAGTCGGAAGCCGGGTCAAGGCTAAAACCAAAACCAGCGTACTGGATGCACTTGCCAAGGTGGTAGTACTGGACGTGCCAAAGGCCTTGCTAGAGCAAGATGCCGAGCGGCTCGTCGAGTTCATGCGTCAAGACATGCGCCAGCGTGGCATGCAGGTGCAGGATTTGCCGATTTCGCCAGATATGTTCACCGACCAAGCTGATCGTCGCGTGCGGATCGGCCTGATCATGTCAGAGCTGGTGAAGGCCAATACCCTGCAAGCCACCGGTGAGCAGGTACGTGCATGGATAGAAGACTTCGCCAAAGCCTACGAAAATCCAGAGCAGGTTGTGAAGCACTACCTGAGCGACCGCAACCGTTTGGCGGACGTCGAGGCGATGGTGGTTGAAGAGAATGTGGTCAACTATGTGCTGTCGAAGGCGAAGGTCACTGAGAAACAGGTCCCGTTCGATGAACTGATGAACGGCTGATCGAACAACCTCCCACTACAGGAAACACCATGACAGATTTTCATCGCAAGTCCGCCCTCGACACCGACATGCTCGGCATGGTGCCGATGGTGATCGAGCAGAGCGGCCGCGGCGAGCGTGCTTACGATATCTACTCGCGCTTGTTGAAAGAGCGGGTGATTTTTCTGGTTGGGCCGGTGAATGATCACACTGCCAATTTGGTCGTGGCCCAGTTATTGTTCCTGGAAAGCGAGAACCCAGACAAAGACATCTCGTTGTACATCAACTCGCCGGGGGGCTCGGTATCGGCCGGTTTGGCCATCTACGACACCATGCAGTTCATTAAACCGGACGTATCGACGCTCTGCACGGGTCTGGCTGCCTCGATGGGCGCCTTCCTGCTGGCAGCTGGTGCCAAGGACAAGCGCTTCTCGCTGCCCAACTCCCGCATCATGATTCACCAGCCACTTGGCGGAGCATCCGGTCAGGCCGCAGACATCGAGATTCAAGCGCGAGAGATCCTCTACCTGCGCGAGCGGCTGAACGCGATCTTGGCGGAAAAAACCGGCCAGAGCATCGATCAGATCGCCAAAGATACTGATCGAGATAACTTCATGTCGGCAGAGCAGGCGGTTGAATACGGCATGATCGACAAGGTGCTGACCCACCGTAGCTAATCGCGGAATACCGGTCGATGGCCGGTAGTTTTTTCAGATAGACAACATTGTCATTTAGTCTAATCTAGGGTCGGCTCGGGTTACCCCATCTCGGGGTGACGGATTCCGCTTTCACAGGTAAGATCCCCGTATATTCACGGTATTAGACAGCCATGTCCGAGAAGAAGTCATCCAGCGGCGAGAAGTTGCTCTATTGCTCATTTTGCGGCAAGAGTCAGCACGAGGTCAAAAAACTGATCGCCGGCCCTTCGGTATTCATCTGTGATGAGTGCATCGATCTTTGCAATGACATTATTCGTGATGAGGCATCGGCGGTGGAAACCGTCACGCCAAAATCCGATCTGCCCACGCCGCAAGAAATTTGCGATTTGCTTGGTCAATATGTCATCGGGCAAGAGGCCGCCAAGCGCACGCTTTCGGTGGCTGTTTACAACCACTACAAACGGCTGCGCCATCTCGGTAAAAAAGATGAAGTGGAGCTGGCTAAAAGCAATATTCTGCTGATTGGTCCCACAGGTTCGGGTAAGACGCTATTGGCGCAGACTTTGGCGCGTATGCTGAACGTGCCCTTCGTGATTGCCGACGCCACCACACTGACAGAGGCTGGATACGTCGGAGAAGACGTCGAAAATATTATCCAGAAGCTGCTGCAAAACTGTAACTACGAGGTTGAAAAAGCCCAAAAGGGTATTGTCTACATCGACGAGATCGACAAAATCTCGCGCAAGTCGGATAACCCTTCCATCACCCGTGATGTTTCGGGAGAAGGCGTACAGCAGGCGCTGCTGAAGCTGGTCGAGGGCACCATGGCATCGGTCCCGCCTCAAGGTGGACGTAAGCACCCGAACCAGGATTTCGTTCAGATCGATACCACCAATATCCTGTTTATTTGCGGCGGCGCGTTCGATGGGCTGGCAAAAATCATCTCCGATCGTTCCGAGAAAAGTGGCATCGGTTTTTCAGCGGCCGTGAAGAGCAAGAGTACGAGCCGCGACAGCCAGAAGATGCAGGACGTCGAGCCCGAAGATCTGATCAAGTTTGGCCTGATTCCAGAACTGGTGGGGCGCTTGCCAGTGGTCGCAACGCTGGCAGAATTGACTGAGGATGCCCTCATACAGATTCTGGTCGAGCCCAAGAACGCGCTGATCAAGCAGTACAGCAAGCTGCTTGAAATGGAGGGTGCGGAACTCGAAGTTCGCCCTGGGGCGCTACATGCGATTGCCAAGAAGGCGATCGCTCGCAAGACGGGGGCCCGTGGGCTCCGCTCGATTGTCGAGCACTCGCTCATGGATGTGATGTTCGAGCTGCCAAATGAGCAGAACGTGGCCAAGGTCGTGATCGACGAGAATACCATCACCAATGGCGGCAAGCCGCTCTTGATTTACCACGAGCAGCCCAAAGTGTCCGGCGCCAAATAAAGGCCGAATTCCCTGACAAACTCGCAATTTCTTGCTGAAAAACAGCGATTCAGCAACGATTTCTGAACAAACGCAGTACAATCAAATCCAAACGTCAGGGCTTCCACTGAAAAGCCACCGGGAAAACCCTCTCGAGTGGCTTTTTTCGTTCTTTTTCCCCGAAAAGGCGTCATGAAAAGCCTCTTTCAGCCGATTCTCCCTTCAGAAGACCGGCCAAAAGCGGGTTTTCTGGTGCCTCGGAGTAGGATTAGGTCCTTTCGGTTGCGCATAGGCCTTGCTTTTCCGGTCTTTGCGCCAACATGCAGTAAAGCATTCACTTAAAGGCGCATCATGACGATCACAGATCACACCACCGAACCCACCCAGTTGCCGCTGCTTCCCTTGCGTGATGTCGTGGTTTTCCCGCATATGGTGATCCCTTTGTTCGTTGGTCGCCCGAAGTCGATCAAGGCGCTCGAGGCTGCGATGGAGCAGGGCAAGAGCATCATGCTGGCCGCCCAGAAGGCGGCGACCAAGGATGAGCCATCGGCTGACGATATCTACGAGATCGGCTGCATTGCGAATATTTTGCAGATGCTGAAACTGCCCGACGGCACCGTGAAGGTACTAGTCGAGGGGGCCCAGCGCGCCCGGATTCACCATATCAGCGAGACTGACACCCACTTCATGGCTGATCTGTCGCCAGTGGAGTCTGAGTCCGGTGACGATGCTGAGGTCGAGGCTATGCGGCGCGCGATCGTTCAGCAATTTGACCAATATGTGAAGCTGAACAAGAAGATTCCCCCTGAAATTCTGACCTCGCTGGCAGGTATTGATGATGCCGGTCGTCTGGCCGATACGATCGCGGCGCACTTGCCGCTTAAGCTGGAGCAAAAGCAAAAGATCCTGGAAATTTTCAATGTCTCCAAGCGGCATGAGCATCTGCTCGGACAGCTAGAGGCCGAGCTGGATATTCTGCAGGTCGAGAAGCGTATCCGTGGTCGCGTCAAGCGCCAGATGGAGAAATCGCAGCGCGAGTATTACCTGAACGAACAAGTCAAGGCGATCCAGAAAGAACTTGGCGAAGGCGAAGAGGGTGCGGACCTCGAAGAACTCGACAAGAAAATCATCACTGCCAAGATGCCGAAAGAGGCGCGCGAGAAAGCACAAAGCGAGTTGAAAAAGCTGAAGCTGATGTCGCCCATGTCAGCCGAGGCGACCGTGGTGCGTAACTACATTGACATCCTGATTGGTCTTCCCTGGCGCAAGAAATCCAAGGTCAACAATGACCTCGCGCATGCCGAGAAAGTGCTGGAAGATGATCACTACGGTCTCGACAAGATCAAGGAACGCATTCTTGAGTACCTCGCGGTTCAGCAGCGGGTTGAGAAGGTGAAGGCACCGATTTTGTGCTTCGTCGGCCCACCGGGTGTGGGTAAAACCTCACTGGGTCAGTCGATTGCGCGTGCCACCAACCGTAAGTTCGTGCGCATGGCCTTGGGTGGTGTACGTGACGAGGCAGAGATCCGCGGTCATCGCCGTACCTATATCGGCTCCATGCCGGGCAAGATTCTGCAGAGTCTGGCCAAGTCAGGTGTGCGTAATCCGCTCTTTTTGCTCGACGAGATCGACAAACTCGGCCAGGATTTCCGTGGTGATCCATCGTCTGCCTTGCTGGAGGTGTTGGACCCGGAGCAGAACCACACTTTCAGCGATCATTACGTCGAGGTGGATTTCGATTTGTCAGACGTGATGTTTGTCGCGACGTCTAACAGCTTCAATATCCCACCCGCCTTGCTGGATCGGATGGAAGTGATTCGTCTTGCGGGTTATACCGAGGATGAAAAGCTGAATATCGCCAAGCGCTATCTGTTGCCCAAACAGGTCAAGAACAATGGCTTGAAAGAAAACGAGATCGTGATCGCCGAACCGGCAATTCGCGACATCATTCGCTACTACACACGAGAAGCCGGTGTGCGTTCGCTTGATCGTGAGATCTCGAAAATCTGCCGCAAGGTCGTGAAGATGTTGCTGCTGAAAGGCGGCGAAAAGAAAATCGCGGTCAGCAGTCGTAATCTCGACAAATTCCTTGGAGTGCGACGCTATGACTTTGGCGTCGCCGAGAAAGAAAATCAGATTGGTCAGGTCGTTGGCTTGGCTTGGACGGAAGTCGGTGGCGATTTGCTGACCATCGAAGCGATGACCATGCCCGGTAAGGGCAATACGATTCGGACTGGTACGCTTGGCGATGTGATGAAAGAATCGATCGAAGCTGCACGTACAGTGGTTCGTAGTCGCGCGCGCATCTTGGGTATCCCGAATGATGTCTTCGATAAGACCGATATTCATATCCACGTGCCAGAGGGTGCGACGCCGAAAGATGGTCCATCAGCAGGCATTGCGATGACGACGGCGCTGGTGTCCGTGTTCACGGGTATTCCGGTACGTGCGGACGTTGCCATGACAGGCGAGATCACCCTGCGCGGTGAGGTGTTGCCCATCGGTGGTTTGAAAGAAAAATTGTTGGCAGCGATGCGCGGTGGTATCAAAACTGTTTTGATCCCCGAGCAAAACGTCAAAGATCTCGCCGAAATTCCGGCCAACGTAAAAAATGCTTTGGAGATCGTGTCAGTTCGCTGGATTGACAAGGTGCTTGACATCGCACTTGAGCGTAAACCTGTGCCAATTCCGGAGGAAGAAGTCAGCGCAGAAAGTGCGACCGCAGCAACAGAGAAACAAGCTCAGCCACGTGTGGTGAAGCACTAAAAATCATTCGCGCCTACCACAGAAAAGCGCTCTTCGGAGCGCTTTTTCTTTGCGCTAAGGATGGATTTTTTTGGATTTGAGCGAAAGAGATGCTCATCCTGATAACGAAACGGATATAACTCTGACAGTCTCAGGCAAATTTCTTGACACTCGCGTGCGCTGCCGAGTTTAATAGCCCCTCGCTGCGGCTATGCGACGCCGTGTGCGGTCAAGCGGTCGTCAATAACCGCTTGTCTTCGGAAGAACAATCTCAACTATATGCCTGAGGGGAATTCAGTGAACAAAACTGAACTAATTGACGAAATCGCGAAAGCGGCGGACATCTCGAAAGCCTCCGCCAGTCGTGCACTGGAAGCCATGATCGATGCAGTTGCTCATACCTTGAAAAAAGGCGACACGGTAACCTTGGCCGGTTTTGGTACTTTTGCTGTGACGGCACGTGCTGAACGTATCGGACGTAACCCACGTACGCGTGAAGAGATCAAGATTCCGGCATCGAAGGTGCCGAAATTCAAACCTGGCAAGGCCTTGAAAGATGCGCTAAACTAATGGTTTGCCCGACGTGGTGACAAACGTCGGCGCGGACTGACTAGCGCGGACGTCATTCAGGTTTCCGGCGGGTGCTTAGCTCAGTTGGTAGAGCGGCGCCCTTACAAGGCGTAGGTCGGGAGTTCGAGCCTCTCAGCACCCACCAACAAGTCAGCTGCATAGCGTAGTTTCAGGAGTGGTAGTTCAGTCGGTTAGAATACCGGCCTGTCACGCCGGGGGTCGCGGGTTCGAGTCCCGTCCACTCCGCCAGACCCAGAAAGGCGAACCCAGTGTTCGCCTTTTTTTATGCATC
>JAIXQK010000131.1 GCA_027485795.1 Oxalobacteraceae bacterium | reverse complement strand
CCGAGCGCGTATTCGAGGATGTTCACCTGGCCGTCGCCATCGAAGTCCTCGGTGTCTCCGGCGAGCACGTTCGCGGTGTCGTCATACACGCCGAACTGCTCGAAGCGCCAGTTCTGGAGGCTGGTGTAGACAACTCCTTGGACTGGGGTGGCAGAAACCTCGTTGGAGGCGACGCCGCTAAGACCAGAGGCGGTGTTCTTGGCCTGAACAACATAGTAGTAGGTCGTGCCGTTTACCAAACTGGTATCGCTGTAGGTGCGACCGGCAAGATCGGCGGCCACGTCGGTGTAGGGGCCTCCCGCCGTGGTCGAACGCCTGACGGTGTAGGTATCCGCACCCGAGGCGGCGGTCCACGAGAGATCGACCTTGGCATTGCCTGCGGTGCCACTGAGGACAGAAGCGCCCGGGGTGACCGCGGTGCCCGCACTGCTTCCCGTGACAGTCAATTCGCCCGTAGTCGGATTAAAGGCAAGGGAGGCGCCATCCAGCGTGCCTACCCAAGTGCCGCTTGTGCCGTCGAGAACAACGGGAGTAGTGGTGATTTGGCTGGTTGCAGTCACGCCACTGAAGGAACCAGTGGGAGCGACAACGAGATCAAACACCTTGTATACACCGTTGTAGATCGTGCCCGGGAAGTTAAACACCAAGGCGCCTCCATAGGTGTTGGCACCCGTAGCGGTGGACTTCACGCCCGTGAAAACCCCTCCCTTAATATCAAACTGGGTGGTTGCGGTGGACGCGAGGGTCAGGGAAGCGACACCAGTGAGGCTTAGATTGCCACCCAGCGTTCCGGTGGAGTCGGGGCGGAGGTTTCCGTTGACTGTAACCGCACCGCCTAGCGAACCGTTGCCGGCGAGGGTGGCGCCTGGGGCAACGGTGACAACGCCCGGCTGGGTCTCTTGGAAATCCGTAGTGGGAGGAGTCAGCGATATGGTATCATCGCACGTGGTGGTCGTGGGATTTCTACCATAAACTCCGTCCGCACCGATTCCGGTGTAAAAACGCTCGATGGATCCCAAAATTCTTAGCGTGCCGGCGCTAACAGTCACCGCTCCCGTCATCATATGCCTATTGTTTAGGGTAAGTGTGCCATTACCCTGTTTCGTAAGGCTGGGGTATCCATAGCCGAAGCTGCTCAGCGTGCCACGCAGTTGGCCGCTGATCGTGAAATCGGTATTTAGTCCACCCACTGCGTAGTTGTTAAAGCGGCCTCCCACTGGATTTCCGCCCAAGGTAACGCCTTCCGCCACGCTCAACTCACCGTATGTGTGCACGGTGGTAAAATTGCCCGTGCTGGGGGGATTGAAGGTTTGATACACACTCAGCCCACTATTGAGCTGAACCTTGGCGAGGGGCATGTTCTGCGCGCTATTGAGGCGATAGTCATCCGTGTCGGTTCCCGCTCCGGTAGGAGTCTTGAAAACCTGCAAGGTGCCCGAGAAATCAGGCCAAACGCCGTTCAAATCAAAGCGCGTGGCATCCACATAGAGATTTAGCACTCCAGAACCCGTAACCACGCCGCTGTAACCGCCGCGGGTGGGCGAACGGAGTTCTGCGGTGACACCGGAAGGCACAACGATCGGGTTGGTCAGCGTGCCGAAGCTGGAAGCGTTGTCGGGAATGTTTACACCATTCATCAACAACCTGCCGCCATTGCCGAAGGTAATGGTGCCGGTTCCAAGACTGGTTTGGCCTATCGCTCGGTCATTTCCTCCCATCACAACCGTGCCAGCGGAAATTAAAGCACCGCCGGTAAAGGAAGCATTATTTTGGGGTATGGCTAAAGTGCCCAAGCCAGACTTGGAGAGACGTCCGGTGCCCGTAATCTGACCGGGAATAGTAAGAGTAAGAGTGTCGGCCACTTGAAACCCGCCTCCAGCGGAGCCAATGACAACCGGACGCGCGTTCGCGCCGGCATTGTCCAGAGACATAGAAACGAGCGGAGCAAGCAAACCACCATCGAGGTTTAGTGTCTGCGCCGAGGCTATTGGACCTAGACCTCCGTTGCCGGCGATCGCCAAGACGCCGCCCTTCACAAAGGTCTGCCCCTGATAAGTGCTGTCCGCGTTCAACGTCAACGTGCCAGGCCCGGTCTTGGAGAAGAAGCCAACACCAGAATTGCCTATCCCATTGGCGAAAGAAACATCATTGGAGTTGGTATCAATGGCGGCGCCATTAAGACCAAAGGTAATTGTCTTCGCGGAAATATCGGCGGTGTTACCGGTATTGAAGAGCAATGTGGCTCCGTTGAGCGTGATCGCTCCGGTGCCGAGGCTGTTCGCGGACGAAAAACCCAGAACGCCGTTCACCGCGTTAATATTGCCCGCGAATTGGGGATTGGAGGCGGTGAAGCTAAGAAGACCAGGGCCATCTTTTGTGAGATTGCCTGAACCTGAAATCGCGCCCGAAACGGTAAGACTGGTGCCTGCGAGAGTCGTCACACCGACGTCGGACCCGAAGACCATGGGAGCCGATATAACGTGATCACCCGCCAAAGCGTTCACCGCAGCTCCACCGGACTTTTGCAAGGTAAGGCTGCTGGACGGATTCAGCGCGCCGCTCGAGACGGTGTAGCCGGGAGAGCTGTTGAATACTATGCCATTGACGGTGCGATTGCCGTCCAGAGTAACGGTCGCAGGCGCGCCAAGCGTGGAGGTAAACTGGGCCGTGTAATTGCTCGAAGGCACGCCATTGCTCCAGTTTCCGGCGGTATCCCAGCTTCCTCCGCCAGTGGCGAGCCACTGCGACAAAATCGCATCCTGCACGATTTGAAGCGTCAGAAAATTCCCGCTTGTGCCCAAACTATAACTAAATCCGGCTTGAGGATTCAGAACCGATAGCGCTGATGCGCCCGCGCCTTGGACGGCGCCAGAAAATTGAATCAGGTTGTAAGTTCCGGCGGATGCGAACGCGGTCGTAGAACCCGGCGTATATAGACGAAGACCGCCCCCATTGACCGTCAGCGCATTGGAATTTGTGGTGACGATACTGTCATAGGAGGCCGTGTTGGCAAATTCCAGGTCTAGAATGCTGCCGGAGCCAAGAGTAAGCCCGCCCAGAGTGAGCGTTCCCACGCCAGAATTACCTGGCTCGATAACGCCGCCAGTGGCCACATTCACCGTGCCGGCGACAGTGCCGGTGCCGGCGAGTATGCCGCCGCTCGCCACTGACACAGAACCCGTCGAGGTTGCCGAACCAGAGGTGTTGGCAACGACGAGCCTGCCCGCATTCACGGAGGTGCCACCGGAGTAAGCGTTGTCCGCCTGCAGCGTGAGAGAACCGCTGCCCGCCTTGACAAGACCGCCTGCTCCTCCGTTGCCGATAGGATTAGCCAAAACGACATTGTTGCCGTTCGTGTTAAGCGTGGAGTTACCGGCCGCAACGTTTACCGTGCGCGTCGAAATATCGGTCGTGCTGGCCGCAGCCCACTTCAGGCCACCGCCGTTGAGATTAATAACCGTGCCATTGCCTAGATTGTTAAGGGAAGCGAAAACAATCGCACCGGCGTTGGCGTTTGTGGGGCCGGTATAAGTATTATTGGCGCTAAACGTAACCTCGCCGGAGCCAGATTGCGTTACGGCGCCTGATCCGCTGATAGTCCCGGTAAAATTAAATGCGTCTGTGCGCCTGAAGGCCACGGTGCCGTTGTTCAACAAAGACGAACCCGTGAAACTGCCGGCGGCGGAGTTGTTACCGAACTGGAGCGTGCCGCCAAGCAGGCGCCAGGCACCGCTGATTCCCATGCCGTTGTTGACGATGGTAGTGCCATTTCCGGCTATCGTAAAATTGGTGGAAGAATTATTGTTAAGGACGGCGCCTCCGGAATTCAGAAGTAAGGCGCCACCTTGATTATTATAATTATGGATGATAAATTCACCACCCGCGATATTGCCACCCGGTCGCAAACCAGCTCCGGAGCCTCCAATCGTAACATTGCTCGAACCCACGTTCGGGGTGACAAGAAGGCCTCCGGTGGACAATAGTCGCCCGGACGAAGCGGTATCCACGTTGATCGCCGTGCTAGTATTGAATCGAAGACCACCGGTAATCGAAATCGAATTACCTAGACGCACGCCGGTGCCGGCAACCACATCCACAGGGACTGAGCCATTGGCCAGCGTAACATTTCCAGTGCCGGTTGTGGTGAGATAAGTTATCACCGAAGAACCGGCCACAATCTTCCTAATCGCATCCAATGCCGCAAAATCCATCCCGGTATCAGTCCTTACAACCACATAGGGCGCGCCAGTTGTGGCCTGAGTAAGGAGGGAACTTGCATTGCCAAAACCCTCGGCACTGAAGGAACCGGCATTGCCCCCGGAATAGTCGACAAGAACAGTGCCACCGCCCCGATTGAGACCGCCCCATATAGTGGAACTCACGCCCGTGGCAGCCTTCCATGTTGTCCCCGTGCCGGCCGGCACAACTATAGTCGGACTGTCGATATCTATGAACGTCCCACTTGTGGCTCCGCTAAAATCTAATCCTGACGCCCCCAAAGTAAGCGTCTGGGCGATAAGCCCGGAAATCGTGAGATTACCTTGATTTCCAGACACCCTAATACCCTGAAAAGTAACATTTCCGCCTACGGGCACGCTAACAGAAGACGGAACAGATGCGGCGTTAAAAACCGCAATATCACCCGCTCCAGGCAAAACGCCGCCTACCCAACTGGCGGGATCGTTAAACGGAGTAGTGTTATTTTCCTTAATGACATCGGCGGCGGACAATGCTCCAAAGCCGAAGGGAGTCGCCATTACGGCAGCGTAAAAACGTGCCATTTTTCGCCGAGATGAACTTGTGCGCGAGATATTCATGGGGAGGGGGTAAATTGATTATCTGTCTTTTATTAGTTATTCAGCGCCAACCACCTGCGGAAATTGAAGTTGGTGCCATCGCCTCGATCATTCCAGCCATTGGAGCCATTGCCGGCATACTGGGTCTGGCTGACGTGGCCATCCGCCCATAAT
>JAIXQK010000143.1 GCA_027485795.1 Oxalobacteraceae bacterium | reverse complement strand
GCGACTACGTGACCGTCCACATCGCCCACGCCCAGATGGGCGTCGGCGGCGAAGACTCCTGGGGCGCGTGGCCTCTCCCCGCGGCCGTGCTGCCCGCCGACCGCGCCTATCGCTACTCCTTCCGCATCGAGCCGGTCGGCCCATGAGCGGCGGCGCGCGGCGGACATAAAATCCGCGCCGCCCGGATCCAGGTTTAGGCTAAACCTGCCAAGCCGTTGCCGGAACCAAAGCGTGGTCACAACTTTGTTTTGAATACCCCATTTCACGCCTTCGCGGCGCGTCTTTACACCCCTCCAGCCCTAACTGCCCAATGAAAAACAACGGTTCCCTCCGTCTTGCGTCTTCGTGCCTGCAAGCCGCCCTCGCCACCCTGCCCCAAGTCGGCCTTGTCGCCATGCTCGCATGGGGAACGTCAAGCGTGGTTGCGCAAACCACGATCGTATCCGGCGAGAATTTGTTTTCGGGTAATTCAACGCTCGGTGCTTTGACACGTAACGCGGGAGGAACCGCGCTTTTCACCGGCACCGGCACCATTTCCGCCACCGGCACGCTAGCGAACGGCATACTCGGTCCGTGGGCTATCGTGCAGCGCGACGGAACTTCGGCTAACAACTCTACAAGCGGTTACACTTTCGCCACCATCACCGGCGGCAATATCACCCCCTACACCGCCGCCACTTCTCTGACCGGATCCGGAGCATGGGGCGGAGTTCCGTCAGGCGGCACCGGCACTGTTAACTACGACGTCAGCGGGACAATGGCGGTCACCGGAGTAGCCCGTAATTTCAACACGCTTCGCTACACCGGTTCGGGCGCGACTCAAGCGGGCAATACAAACACGGGCAGCACAGGAAGCGCCGATTTGGTGACGATGAATGGCTTCATGAACGCCGGCACCGGTGAGTTCTTCATCGGCGGCACAGGTGGCACGAACAATTTTGGCATCAACATCACCATTGGCACAACCAACGAACTGGTGCTCGCGCCGGTGTCGGCAGGCATCACCGTGCGTAACACGATCAAGAACAACGGGGCCAACGCCAGCTCCGTGACCGTCACGGGAAATCAGACAGCCTCTCTTCTCGGTGTCAGCTCCTACACAGGCACAACTTACGTCAACGGCGGCACCCTTCTCGTTGGCGGCACCGGCTCGATCAACACCTCGAGCGGCATCACGATCAACGGCGCCAATGCCAAATACCTGCATACCAGCTCCGTCACCTCGACCCGCGCCATAACCCTGACCCGCGGCACCGTCGACGGCACCGGCACGCTCGCCAACGTCACTGTAGCCGACAACGCCGCAAACATCATCGCCAATGGCAACGGCGGCACCGGCACGCTCACTGTCGGCAATCTCACCTTCAGCGGCGACGCCACCATCAACGCCAGGTTTATCTCCGGCTCCAAGCCGATCAACGTAACCGGCGCGCTCGCCACCTCCTCCGCGAACGGCACCGTGACCCTGAACATCGTCTCCTCGGGATGGACGACAGGCCTGAACAACATCGTCGGCTTCGGTTCCTTCTCCGGATCGGCGACCGACTTCACTGTCGGCACCGTCACCGGCGCCAACGCGCGCCAGTCCGTGGGCGGCCTTTCTGTCAGCGGCAATAACCTCGCGCTGACCATCAACGGCGACAATCCGAAGTGGACCGGAGCCGAGAGCGGCGCTTGGACCACCAACATCATCGGCGGCGCAAGCAACTGGCGGCTCGTCACCGCCGGCACTACCACCGACTACCTCGCCAGCGACGAGGTCCTGTTCGACGACACCGCCACCGGCACCACAACCGTCGACATCTCGACCTCCAACGTCGCCCCCGCTTCCGTCACCTTCAACAACAGCGCCAAGAGCTACACCCTTTCCAGCTCCGGCGGCTTCGGCATCTCCAATGGTTCGTTGGTGAAGAACGGCTCTGGCACGGTCACCGTCACCTCCAACAACACCTACACCGGCTCCACCACCATCAACGGCGGCACGCTCCAAATCGGCGACGGCACTACCGATGGCTCCATCGCCACTACCAGCAGCATAGCCAACAATGGCACGCTCGCCTACAACCTCACGGGCAACCAAACCTACTCCGGTGCTATCACTGGTGTGGGTAGCCTGAGCAAGTCAGGCTCCGGAACCCTGACCCTAGGAGGAGCCAACAATTACTCCGGAGGCACCACGATCAATGGCGGCACGATCGCAACTGCCGCGAACCTTGGCGCAGCCAACTCCACGGTCCTCATCAATAGCGGAGGCACCTTGGCGCTAACGGCCGCGAGCACTGTTTCCAACACGGTCACGGGCACGGGTGCCGTCACCAGCACGGGCGCCACGCTCACAGGCGACTGGTCCGTTTTTGCAGGCACTTACACCCACAATAATCCGCTGGCCTCCACCTCATTCAACGCCCCCAACGCGACCAGCAAGAACACCGCCTACACCCTCGCTAGCGACCAAGGCAGCTCCCAAGGATTTATTGCCGGCTACAACACCGGCAGTCTGACCACCGCCTACACTTTGGAGATGGGCTCGCTGTCGGGCGTGGCCAACTCCTTGGTGCGCGGCGGCAACTCCGCCCAGGGTCTCGTCACCTTCAAGATCGGTAACCTGAATACTAGCACGACCTTCGCAGGCATCATCGCCGACGGCGGGAACACCAAGGTCGGCCTTACCAAAGTAGGCACCGGCTCCCTCACGCTCAGCGGCAACAGCACCTACACCCAGGCGACCAGCGTGGAGCAAGGCTCGCTCATCATCAACGGCGCGCTCGGCAACACCACCGTCACCGTCGCCTCCGGCGCCACCCT
>JAIXQK010000176.1 GCA_027485795.1 Oxalobacteraceae bacterium | reverse complement strand
GAGCCCGCGAGCTGCATCTTCTCGGGCTTCATCGGGATTTCTTTCCCGTTCTTGTCTAGCTTCGGTTTTGGAATGAGCTTTGAGTAGCTGATCGAGTCGGAATCGACTGTCACTGCCTGCACATACTCACCGAAGCGAATGTTCTTCGCCATATCTCCCCTCCGGAAATGAAAAATTACTGCGCGGCAAGAATACTTGATGCTTGGTGAGATTGACAATCAATAAAATTCCGAAGGTGATTAACTTACTAACATTAAAGAGTATTTTGATAACAAAGTCTGAAGGTGCGCAAAAACACTGGATTAGTTACGCGCGAGGTTAATTAATCGAGAATGCCGTGAGCGTCGAATTATTTTCATCTTGAAAATTTTTAGAACCATTTATTGACTCTTACTCGATGCAGTCATGTGCGCGTCATACTGCTATGCAGCAAAGTGCTCGTGCATCCGTACCTACATCGATGACGAACCCACAACGGATGATTCGGCTTGATAAAGGCAGTCCCTTTGGCAGCGCTGTGAACTCGTAACCGCGACTGCATCGCTACGTACGGGAATAGGGAATTTTCATAGTTCGCGCATGCTATTCTCGGCGCCACTAATAGAGGAGACCGACCCATGAGAGGCTGGACGATTCCCGCGCTATTCGCTGCTTGGTTTGTGTGCATGACACCGCTCGCTAATGCCGCTTGCCCAAGTGATGCAGAGATCGACGCTTACATGGAAGATTTCAAGCAGCGTCGTGCGAGCAAGGCATTCAGCAACGACATGAGTGTGGCGGATGCAGAATGTACCAAGCAGAAGCTCGCTAAAAAACTACCTACGGTGCTCGGTAGCCCAATCGGCTACAAGGCGGCATTCACTAACCCAGCGGTGCAGCAGCGTTTTGGTGTGGATGGTCCGCGCTGGGGTTATATGTTCGACCGCAATATGGTCGACATCATCGCCGTATTACCGCATGACTTCGGCGCGCGTTCGCAATACGAAGCGGACTTCCTCGTTGAAGTGAAAGACGCTGGTTTAGCGGATGCCAAGACCCCGCTGGAAGCGCTGGCGCATCTGGAATCCGTAGTGCCCTTTATCGAACTGCCCGATCTGATGCTGGAGGGGCAGTTCTCGGGTAATCGCTTTGCTGCCGTGAATGTTGGGTTTCGCGGTGGCGTTACCGGTCAGGAGATTCCAGTCGAAGTGACGCAGGCGTTTGTCGATGCACTGGCGACGATGACGATTGTCATGATCGATGAAGCGGACGGAAATAAAGAGCTTGGTCGTGGCAAGGGTAGCGCGATCATGGGTAATCCGCTGAATGCAGCGATCTGGTTAGCAAAAACATTGAAGCAGTCTGGCATCACTTTACAAAAGGGTGATCTCTTGAGTTTGGGTAGCTTGATTCCGGCGCAACCAACCAAGCCGGGTATGCGGGTGCGTATTCAGTACATCGGGCTGCCGGGTGATCCGTCGGTGTCGGTGGCGTTTAACTAGTCAAAAATTTTCTGGATCCCGGCCTTGATCGGGATGAAGCAAGGGGACAATCAATGATGCAATACACACGTTTTCTGCCATGGGTCTTAACCGGTTTTGGCGTTTTTTTATTGCTGCCAATATCGATCTGGTTATCGCTACTATCGCTCGCGCTGTTTATCGTGGGTCTGCATGACTACCGGCAAACGCGTCATGCAGTCTTGCGGAATTATCCCGTCTCTGGCCATTTGCGCTTCATGCTCGAATATATTCGGCCAGAGATTCGTCAGTACTTTATTGAGAGTGATGAGGAAGATCTTCCGTTCTCGCGCAATCAACGCGCCATGGTGTACTCGCGCGCCAAGCGCCAAAATGATAAGCGTGGTTTTGGTACCGTTCGTTCAATGTATGCCAGCGATAGCGAATGGTTTATTCATTCGGCCGCACCCAAGCATGCCGATGCAGTGACTTGCCGCGTGCAGATCGGTGGCCCCAATTGCAAGCAACCGTATTCTTCATCGGTGTTCAATATCTCGGCGATGAGCTTTGGCTCACTCTCGCCGAATGCAATTCGCGCATTGAATCGCGGAGCGCAAATGGGTGGCTTCGCACATGACACCGGTGAGGGTTCGATCTCGTCATATCACCGTGAGCATGGCGGCGATTTGATCTGGGAAATTGGCTCGGGCTATTTCGGCTGCCGCAACTCTGCAGGCCACTTCGACCCCGAGAAGTTTGCGCAGCAGGCGCAATCACCACAAGTCAAAATGATCGAGATAAAACTCTCGCAGGGCGCCAAGCCAGGTCATGGCGGGGTGTTGCCCGCTGCGAAAGTTACCGCTGAGATCGCCAGCACCCGTGGTGTGCCGATGGGGCAGGATTGTGTTTCACCCGCTGGACACAGCGAGTTCTCGACGCCACAGGGCTTGGTGGATTTCATTCGTCGGTTGCGCGAGCTGTCGGGTGGTAAGCCAGTGGGTTTCAAGCTATGTGTTGGTCAGCCGTGGGAGTGGTTCGGCATTGTGAAGGCAATGCTGAAAGAAGATACCTGGCCGGATTTCATTGTGGTCGATGGTAGCGAAGGCGGCACGGGTGCAGCACCGGTGGAGTTTAGCGATCACATGGGTATGCCGATGCGTGAAGGCTTGCGTCTGGTGCATAACACTTTGGTCGGTGTCGGCAAGCGTGATCTACTCAAGATCGGTGTCTCCGGAAAAATCATTTCCGCCTTTGATGTCGCACGGGCCATGGCGCTCGGTGCTAACTGGTGTAATTCGGCGCGTGGCTTCATGTTTGCGTTGGGTTGTATTCAGTCGCGTTCCTGTCATACCGATCATTGCCCGACGGGTGTAGCCACCCAAGACCCAGATCGTCAACGTGCACTGGTGGTGCCGGATAAAGCGACTCGCGTCAAAAATTTCCATGATCTGACCGTGGAGGCATTTGCAGAGCTGATTGGTGCTGCTGGTTTGGAGCATCCAGAGCAAATTACGCCGCACTACATCATGGTGCGTGATGCCGATGGTCGCGCTGTATCACTGGCATCACAGATTCCTACGCTCGCACCGGGTGTACTGCTGGATGAAACACAGCTACCGAATTTGCCGGAGCCATTCCGCAGTGATTGGCAGGCTTCTAGCCCTGAGAGCTTTGCGCGCGTAGCACAAGCAACTGTGCCGGCTTGATACGAAGGCTTGCCTCGATGGCTTCGCCGAGGTATTCACCATCGGCAGCCATCGGTACGGGTTGCTGTGCTTTGATGTGCAGCTCACCAAAGCATTGATGGATAACGCCGGGGTCGCCAAGGTGACGGCCTAACAGCATGCGCGGTAGCAGTGAAAGTACCCGCATTAAACCCATACGCTCAGCGATCATCAGATCTAGCGCACCATCATCAATCAATGCACTGGGAGCGATTTGCATGCCACCGCCATAGGTGGCTGAGTTGAGTGCACTGGCCAGCAGAACGGGGCCAGCGTGAATCGCCTTCCCATCTACCGAGATGTGCAGATCGAAGCTATTCAGCTCCGATAGCATGATCAGCGTTGCCAGCGTATAGCGCGGCATGCCGCCCAGCCAACTGGGCAGCGATTGTGCCTGCTGAACAGTCGCCGCGTCGAAGCCTGTGCAGAAACTCGACACAAACAGTTTGGTTTGAGTGAAGCCGCGCGCGTTGGTATAAGTGAGCTCACCGAGATCAATTTTTTCTGGTGCAGATTCGAGCGCATGATCAAGCGCGACATGCCATTTCATGCGGTCGACGCCAAATGCGCGCGCAGTATCGTTACCGCTACCGACTGCCACTAGGCCGAGCGTATGGCTACCGGCCAATAGCGAGGGCAGGAGTTGATTCACAGTGCCATCGCCACCGAACACAATCACACGGCTACCCGCAGGTAGTGCATCGACCAAACGAATCGCGGTTTGCGCCTCGCGGCTGACAAACAGCATGGGGCGTCGTGGCAGCTTCGCCGTGTGTTCTTCGATTTGTCGTCTGTAACCCGCAGCGCGGCCGCCGGCTGCATTGGCATTCAGCAGCAAGACGGTTTTCGGTTCTCGCTCGCTCCGTGTCTCCGGCGCGTCGGGTATTTGATCGGGCAGGTGGGAGGTTTTCATCGCGCGCAGTTTAACCTGCCGCGATGAAAACTTTGGTCCAAATCGTGCTGGGTAGAGGATCTAGCCCTCGGCCCAGCGTCGATTGGCTTAGCTGAATTCGTCGCCTATCTTTTTGGGAATGACGGGCGGCTCGAACCAGCGGTACAGGACTGGCAGTACGACCAAGGTGAGTAGGGTGGAGGTAATCAGTCCACCGATCACCACCACTGCTAGTGGACGCTGTACCTCCGAGCCGGGGCCGGTGGCAAAAAGGAAGGGCACCAGACCGAGCAGGGCCACGGTTGCAGTCATCATCACTGGCCTAAAGCGCTGCGAGCAACCATCGCGTAAGGCTTGGTCGAGTGGCACACCCTCCTCGCGCAGGCTGCGCACATAGGTAATCAACACCACGCCATTCAATACCGCGATACCCCATAGCGCGATGAAACCGACTGAGGCCGGCACGGACAAGTATTCACCCGTGATTGCAAGCCCGAACACGCCACCAATCGACGCAAACGGCAGCACGGTGATAATCAGTCCCGCCAGTCGCACCGAGTTGAACATCATGAATAGCAGGAAGTAGATCGCGACAATGGTCAGCGGCACGATCACCATTAAGGTGCCCATAGCGCGCTGCATGTTCTCGAACTGACCACCCCAAGAGAAGTAGTAACCCTCAGGTAGTTTGACCTCGGCTTCAACGCGTTGCTGCACCTCGGCCACGAAACCACCCAAGTCGCGGTCGACCACATTACTACCGACCACCACGCGGCGCTTGCCAGTTTCGCGGTTGATCATGGGTGGGCTATCCACCAGCTTGATGGTGGCGACACTCTCCAGCGGAATCAGTGCGTTGTCTGCAGTACGCAGTGTGGTCTCGCGGATGATGTCGACCGAGTTACGGAAACTCTCCGGATAACGCAGCTGGATCGCATAGCGTCGTTCGCCTTCGTACAGCTGGCTGACTTCGCTGCCACCAATCGCGGTTTCAATGATGGTATGAATGTCCGCTACGTTAATGCCGTGTCGTGCGATTGCTCGACGATCGATGTCGATGGTCAGCGTTTGCTGTCCGGATAAACGATCCACCCGGATATCACGCGCGCCAGGAACTGTCTTGACGATCTGCGCTACCTGCTCCGACAAGCGCTTCAACTCGTTTAGGTCATCGCCAAAGATTTTGATCGCCAACTGCGAACGGACGCCGGTGAGCATTTCATCTACCCGTTGCGCGATCGGCTGGTTCATCACAATCTGAACGCCAGGGATATGGGTCAGCGCCTTGCGGATATCGTCCTCGATCTCAGCCTGACGGCGACCAGATTCCGGGTCCATGGAAACCACTGGGTTGGATTCATTCGGTCCTGATGGGTCAGCAGGTGATTCGCCACGACCCAGTACCGACATCGCTTTTTTTACGCCCGGCACCTGACTGACGATTTTCATGACTTCCATGTCAATCTTGACCGCCTCATCAATCGCAATGCTCGGCATACGAATGATGGTTGGCGTAATCGAGCCTTCTTTCATGATCGGAATGAAGCTCTTGCCCAGGAAGGGGAAAAGCGCGAACGAGGCAAGCAGTAAGGCAACAGCAGCGGTGACCGTCTGCTTTTGTGAAGCCATCGCTGCATTCAGCATCTTGAGGTAGTAGCGCTTCATGAAAGCGATGGGCTTGGTGTCGTGATCGGCACCGCCTTTCAAGATGTAGGCGCACAGCGCTGGCGAGAGAAACAACGATATCGCCAGTGAGACCGCCAACGCAATCGCTATGGTTAGCGCCAGTGGGCCAAACATTTTGCCTTCCATGCCGGTCAGGGTCATCAGCGGCAGGAACACCAGAATGATGATCGAGATACCGTAGATCGTGGGCTTAGCAACATCGAGTGTTGCCTCCAGCACGATCTTCAAGCGCTCTTCAGGTTTGGCATGCCCCAGCTTATGGAACACGTTTTCAACCACCACGACCGTACCATCGACCATCAAGCCGATCGCAATCGCTAATCCGCCCAGCGACATCAAGTTGGCCGACAAGCCGATCTTGTTCATGATCATGAAGGTGACGAGGGGCGTAATCACCAGCGTGGCAATCACTACCAACGATGAGCGCAGGTCACCCAAGAAGATGAACAGCACCACCACCACCAGAATCACACCTTCAATCAAGACCTTGCCCACCATCCAAAGCGAGGCATCGACCAATTCGGTACGGTCGTAGAAGGGCACGATCTGTAAGCCGCCTGGCAGCATTTGCTTGCTGTTGATCTCAGCAACGCGCTGCTTGATGCGGGTAACAATTTCTTTTGCGTTGCCACCTTTAAGCATCATCACGATGCCACCGGTTGCCTCGGTTACGCCATCTTTGACCAGCGCACCCATTCGTACAGCAGAACCGATTTTGACTTGAGCGACATCACGCACAAAGACGGCAACACCGCGTTCCTCTTTCAGAACGATGTTGCCAATATCTTCAACTGAGCGCGCGAGGCCAACACCCCGCACCAGAAACTGCTCTGCGCCTTGCGGCAAAATCCCACCACCGGAGTTGGCATTGTTGGCGGCGATCGCGGCACGTACCTCGTCCATACTCAGCTGGTAGTGCCGCAGTCGATCTGGGTTAACCAGGACTTGATATTGTTTTTCGTAGCCACCAAACGAGTTGATTTCAGCCACGCCCGCAATCGAGCGCAACATGGGGCGCACGACCCAATCTTGGATCGAGCGACGCTCCATCAGCTCGGCTTCGCTTAACTTGCTGTTGCCGTCACTGGGAAGTTCGAGTGTGTATTGAAACACTTCGCCCAGACCGGTCGATACCGGGCCGAGAATCGGTGTGACATCAGCCGGCAAGCGCGAGCGCACTTCCATCAGGCGCTCCATCACTAACTGGCGCGCGAAGTAAACATCGGTGCTGTCGGTGAACACTAGGGTCACGATCGACAGGCCGTTTCGGTTCAGCGAACGCATCTCGGTCAGGCCGGGCAGGCCGGTCATGCCGATCTCGACTGGCACGGTGACGAAGCGCTCGACTTCTTCCGGGGTTCGGCCGGGTGCTTCAGTCGCTACCTGAACTTGCACGTTAGTGACGTCGGGGAAGGCATCCACCGACAGTTTCATCGAGGCGCGCAGACCAAAACCGACCAGCGCGAAGGCGACCACTACCATCAACAGGCGCTGTGACAGCGCTGCCTTGATCAGTGCATTCATGGGCTTACTCCAGCTCGGCGCGCTTGCGCTGGCTGTTCAAGTGGAAGCTGCCATCAACCACCACCGGTGTGCCTTCATCAATCCCTTTGCGCACAGGACGTAGCTCACCTGCGGCGGGATCAAGCATGACCTCAGTCAGGCGGAAGCGGTTTTCAGCAAGTTTGACGAACACATAGTCTTTGTCGTTCTCACGTACTACCGCTGTGGCGGGTACCGCGAGTTGCTTGACCCGAAGGCCGCTGAGTGTCAGCGTGGCCAGCATTTGTGGCTTGAGTTCGAATTTCGGGTTATTCACCTCGGTACGAATCGGTACAGTACGCGTATCCGGTTGTACGGTGTCACTCACGAATACGATCTTGCCGCTGAGCTTCTGTGCACCGAGTGCGGATACCTGAACATCCACCTTTTGGTTAATGTGTACCGAGTTGGCGTCTTGCTCTGGCAGCGCACCAATCACCCAGACGTTAGACAAGTCGGCCACAGTGAACAGCGGATCACCCGGCTGCGCTACCTGACCTTGGCTGACTTTACGTTCGATCACCACGCCACTACGTGTTGCACGAATATTGACCTCGCTGGCAATGGCACCCGTCTGGCGAAGCTTTTCAATCGTTTCTTCACGCAGACCGATCAAGCGCAGTTGGTCGTGCGCTGCGCGCATTTCCGCACGTGCCACCGATAACTCAACCTCGCGCCGCTGCAGTTCTGCGGTACCAATCACGTCTGCCGCAACCAATGCCTTGGCACGCTCAACTGCACGTTCCGCCAGGCTCGACATCGACAACGCGCGCAGGTAGGACAACTGCGCATTGGTCAGCTCGGGACTCGACAGCGTGGCCAGTGATTGCCCCGCTTTGACGCGGTCACCCACTTCAGCAAATACTTGTACGACGCGGCCTGTTACGGCGGAACCGATACGCATGGTCATGCGTTCGTTAGCCTCGATTCGTCCAGCGACTTTTTGCTCGACCGCGATATCGGCCATGGTGGCGGGCTCGACACGGAAGGCCTTGGTCATTTCCGGCGAGAGCTCGACAATCATCGGATCAGCAGACTTGGCTGCGGCTTTCGCGGCGGGGCTGGCAGGGCCGGCTGCGCCCGCTGCTGGCGGCGGCTCTTTCTTGTCGCAAGCGGTCAGTAGCAGCATCGCTGCAAGCAAAGAAGGTAGAGTGAGTGAGGGCAAAGGTTTCATTGCGCTTCGCTTTTTAGTCAGGGGAGAATTATTTTTCTGCGGCATAGCGGCCGGTGAGTACGTCAAGCTCGATTAAGGCTGATTGCAATTCATAACGCGCCAGCAGCAAGTCTTGTCGGATGGCGCGCAATACACGCTGCGCATCAAGCACTTCGAGGATGCCACGTTCACCAAAACGGTAAGCTGCTTCGGCCACACGCAGCGCGGCTTCCGACGAACGTACTGCACCTTCGGATAAGGCTTTGACACGGACGGTGGCGATATCTACAGCGCGACGCGACAGTTCAAGTTGCTGTATCAACTCTGCTCGGCGACCCTCGAGCCTACCGCGGGTACGCTCGCGATCGGCAGCAGCTTCGGCCTTGGGACCGCGCCGCTGGTCGAGAATTGGAATCTGCACCGACAGGCCAATCATGTCGTTACGAAGATCAGGTTCACGCAGCTGTGATGCGCGTAGCTCAACACCGGGGATCACGCTGGCCGCGGCTTCTTCAACGCGGGACTTGGTGCGATCGAGCTCGGCTTCGAGTTGTCGTACCTCGGGGTTGAATTGAACGGCTTCTGCTTTCAATTGATCCAGCGCGGGTAAGACGCGGGTTTCTTCCAGATTACCGTCCAGCTCCCAGCGCGCTGGCAACATGCCCGCCGCCAAACGGTTGAGCGTGATGGCGGACTGCGCAATTTGCAGTCGCGCAGTTTCTTCGCGCTGCCGTGCATTAATGATTTCTGCATCAGCGCGGATCAGATCGAGCTTGCCTGTCTCGCCGGTTTCCACGCGCACCTTGATCCGCTCACGGATTTGTTCCAGCAGCGACAGCGATTCGGCCGCTTCACGCGCTTGTAGCTTGCGCAGCAAGTATTCATTGGTGCGCAGGCGGACCAAACCGACCAGTTCATTGCGGGTCGTGGCAAAGACTTGCTGCGAGCCTTGCTCGGTGAATAGCGCGCTGTTGATGCGTGCACTACGAAGTGCGGGGTTCTCGATCAACTGAGAGACGCCAACGCCGACAATATTGCCGCTGGTGGTACCAGGGGTGATCGCAGAGCCACGACCACCGTTCAGCTCGAACCTGGGGTTAGGGTAAGCACTTGCGGTGGTAACACCCGCGGTTGCGATGTCGATGGCGCGGCGAGCGGCGTTCAATCCCGTGTTGTTTTGCAGCACGGTATTGATCAGATCGTCGACTGTCACGACCCGCACTTCAGGGGTGGCTGGGTTCTCTGCTACGGCGACTGGGGTGGCGAAACTAAGCCAAGCACCTAGCAGCACGGCACCGGTAACTCCGTCGAGCCATCTTGAATGGGTCGGTGATGCAGGGGGAAACGGTATCAACTTTGGGTCAACCAATCGTGAGTGAATAGGTGGCAATGCCACCGGCCAAGGGTTTTTCATTGTCAGTGATTTATCAGAAACAGCGGGTGATTATGTCAGTAAATGTCGCAGTTTTCCGTTATGGAAACGTAGTCCAGATTCGGAAAATACGAAGTAAATTAAACATTAATCAAATGATACCTAACTGGCGACTAGTGCGGGTTTGGCGAATTGGCAGGCCATGAAGAACGAGGTAGTCCAGCTGGGTAGTCCAGCCGATTATTACTGCCGGTTAGGTCTTGGGGCTAGCTCAGGGCGCTAGCTCGCGGCGAGCGGCCTGCCTTAGCCAGTCCCGCCGCCCCAGAACTGTTGATTGAATGCAATCACTTGGGCGGCGGTGACCACGGTGACGTTAGTGGCGGGTGGATTCGGCTTGACCCGTAGGTTGGCGGGCGGTGTGAGAACGGTATTGGTGACCGGGTTCGGCTGCCCATAACTACGCTTAACGGTTGGCGGGGTTGCCTGGAACAGCCGTTCGGTGTTGGGCCCTGTGGGCTTCGGTAAATCAATCGGCGAAGGCTTCAGCCTGGCCGTGGTGAACGCATCGAGTGGGGTAATGGTTTTGCCGGCAAAGCGTTCCATGCCAGCGAAAGGTGCGACGCTGCTGTAGCCCATTCCCACCAGATTCTTAGCTGCTGTTGCCTGCCGTGCCAGTTCGCGCGCGCGCTCAAGCTCTGGGGCAGCTGCAACGCTGGAAGGTAGTGCAGCCAGTCGGGTACGGTCGAGTGGCTTGAGTTTGGCGATTGAATTCGGTAGCTGTACCAAGACCGACAATGCGCTGAGCGGGTCGATATTCGGCTCGCTGAAGTAATTACCGTAATTGGCTTTGGGAATGCCGAGCATATCCATCATGCTCTCGGCCTTGGGCTGGAGCATGCTCTGCGCCTCGATTACCGTGGTACCGCGAGGGAAGTTGACTAGCGTCGTGATGCCGAGTGCCTTCAGTGCACCAGTCGCTGCCTTGTAGTTGCGGTAGACATCGGTGGAGATTTCGCCGGGTTTCTCCGGATCCTCAATCATTTTGAAAGCGGAGAATAGCGATGTGTCATTCGGGAAAGCAGTCAGGTCGTAGATGCCGGACTTGGACATTTCTCTGACCAGCACCCCATTTCTGGAGTCTCGATAAAGCGCATCAATCGCGCCGCTGACTGATGTGCCACGCGGGAAGCGCGCCAGACTGGTGACGCCAAGCGACTTGAGCTTGATGCCTGCTGTCAGATTCCTGTTGAGCAGGTCTTCCGACAGCACCAAGTTACCCGGTGTGGCGGGCACGTTATCTTCAACGCGCCGACCGACCATACGAAAAGCATCGGCCCAGCTCACACCCGCGGGAAAGCCCTTAGGTGTCGGGTCGGTGATCTTTGCGTCTTTGATTAGCTCTTTAAGCTCGGTGTTCGTGGTTTTATTGGCGAGCTCCAACAGACCCGCCGTCAGCTGCGTTTTCATTTGCAGCAAACTAGGGGTCGGCGACGGCGCTGTCAGCGAAGCCGTGCTATTTGTTGTCGTTGTAATCGAGGTTGCCATAGGCCTTGTGCCTGTGCGAATGGCTGGCTTTACGCAACTTTCGTTCCAGTCGGTGTGACGCGCTGCCGACGCCCGAAATCGCGCAGTGAGCGGCAAATACTTGCCGCTGGCGGAGAAGAATTTCCGCTTGGGGTTAGGCAAATCCGGATAGGTCTAGAGATATTGAAACACCGTTCAATTGCAGGCGGCCAGTGGTATTCGCACTTCCGCTATCAGACAAGCTGGACGAGTTTTTTTCAGATGGCTTTGCATGGTGCGTTGAGGGATCACAACAGAATTCATCCTTCAGCAACGCGTTGCGACAGGTGCTCCAGCGCCTCATGCACCTGGTCCACCAATACTAGGCACTGATCGCCCGGTTTCAGTAGTGAGAGTCCGCGATCGATCGCGATAAACTCACCGCGAATTTCTTCGATATGGGACGCGCGTCGCGCACCTTCAAGCCCCTCACGCAGGAGCCCGATCACCTCGCCATCAGCACGGCCGCGCTGGCAAGCATCTTCGTAAAGAATCACGTTGTCGAACGCCGCGCCGAGTACGCGCGTCAGTTCGCGCAGATCCTCATCACGCCGGTCACCAGCACCACTGATGACAACGGTGCGACGCATACCTTCTGCGGCTGGCATGGCATCAAAGGCTGCGACCAGTGCGCGCATGGCGTGTGGGTTATGCCCGTAGTCGGCGACGACGGTCGCACCTCGGTAAGCCATTTGGTTGAAACGTGCAGGCGCACCTTTAACATCGTTGTTGAAGCTTTTTAGGCCAGCGACGATCTCCAGCCATGGCAGGCCGAGCGCCCAGCAGGCACCTACTGCGGCCAGGGTGTTCTCGACCTGAAATCCGAGAGCACCACCGCAGGTGAGCGGTACATCAGCGAGCTTCATACGATGATGCTGCGCACCTTCCGCCAGTACGATGTCCGCATTCTCGACATACACCACGCGGTGACCCCGTGCACGGTGCGTCACCATGACTGGATGGGTAGGACTTTGTGCGAAAAAGATGACTTTGCCTGGACAGTGCGGCGCCATGGGTGCGACTAGCGGATCAGCAGCATTCAACACTGCATAGCCATTCGGCGCAACGTTTTGCACCGCGATTTGCTTGATGCGTGAAACATCCTCGGCGGTGTGCATGTGGTTCAATCCAAGATGATCACCTTCGCCGACATTGGTCACCACAGCGACTGAACACTTGTCATAACCCAGACCTTCACGCAACATGCCGCCGCGCGCAGTCTCTAACACTGCGGCCTCGACATGCGGATGCGCTAGCACACTACGTGCGCTCTTGGGTCCGCTGCAATCGCCACTATCAGTTTGCCGACCACCGACGTACACACCATCGGTATTCGTCATGCCGACACAAAGACCTTTGTTGGCGAGTACATGAGCAATCAGTCGGGTGGTGGTAGTTTTGCCATTAACACCGGTGACTGCGACCACGGGGATCCTTGCATCATCTCCTTGGCGAAACATCTGCTGGATCACTGCTTCGCCAATATTGCGACCTTTGCCGTAGGACGGCGTCAGGTGCATACGCAAGCCCGGTGCGGCGTTGACCTCAACAACACCACCGTTTTGTTCTTCGAGTGGGCGCATGATGTTCTCAACGACGACATCCACGCCGCACACATGCAAACCCACCATTGCAGCGGCATCAATGGCGCGCGCTGCGACTTCGGGGTGTACATCATCGGTTACATCAGTAGCGCTACCGCCGGTAGAAAGATTCGCGTTATTGCGCAACACTACACGACGACCCACCTCAGCGATTGATTCCGGTGTCAGTTGTTGTTCAGCCAGACAGGCCACCGCAATATCATCGAAACTGATCTTGGTCAGTGAGGTGGCGTGACCATCACTACGACGTGGATCAGCGTTCAGGATGTTGACCAGCTCTCGCACACTGTGCTTTCCATCACCAATCACTTGCGGCGGATCGCGCCGGGCCGCTGCCACTAACTTATTGCCTACGACGAGCAAGCGGTAATCACTGCCCGGGAAAAACTTTTCAACGAGTACGGGGCCTTTGCCACGCGCCGCAACCGTCGCCGCCTCAAATGCCATATCCAGCTGTTCACGGCTCTGAATATTGACGGTGACGCCTTTGCCTTGGCTGCCGTTTTGCGGCTTGCACACCACCGGCATACCAATGCGTTGCGCCACTTCCCAAGCGTGTTCGGCATTCTTTACTGGCGCACCCTGCGGTACCGGAACACCGGCTGCGTTTAGCAGGTGCTTAGTCAGATTTTTATCTTGTGCAATCGTCTCTGCCACTGCACTGGTGGAATCTACCTCGGCTGCTTGAATACGTCTTTGTTTACAACCCCAACCCAGCTGCACCAAGCTGCCACTGGTCAAACGGCGAAACGGAACACCGCGCGCGACAGCCGCGTTAACGATCGAACCGGTCGATGGGCCAAGTCGATTGTCTTCATCCATCTCGCGTAACTCGGCCACCATGGCTGCCACATCGGGCGGCGGCGAGTTCTCGGCGAGCCGACCGCGACACAGATCGAACACGTAATGAGATACCTGCATGGCGTATTTCAGTGCCAGCCGGCCGACGTCTTCTTCGCTGTATTCCACCACCACCTGATATAGCTGTGCGACTGGTGTGGCATTGGTCAGCGAGAACGACAAGGGACAACCGGCATTAGCTTGAAGCGCCAGTAGGGTTACTTCCAGCACATGCGCCATGGTGAGTGGGCCGTGGTAGCCGGGCGCGCGCAAATCAGCGACGCCTGGGCAGATCGCCCGCAGTTTGTCGACAAAGCCTGGCAGGCGGTCGATTTCACATTCCTCATGACTGCATGCGACTTCGATTTCGAGCGCGGTGTAGCGGCTCCAAAGGTTAGGCCCGCGAAGGGCACGCGTTTGTTTCAGTTCCATGCTTTATGCAATCACTAGCGTTTGAGGTTGAACGGTGCCGTAGGTATCGAGCCCGGTCCGAATCAGTTGTGCTTCGAGTCCAAGTGCCCATGCGGCACCCAGCGCAGCCATTAGCACTTCGTGTGACAAGGCGGCAGCGGCAGGGCTAAGGTCGCGACTCAGGTTAACTTTGTCGGCCACTGAATTGCCATGCGCGCGCACCAGGAAGCCATCTTCGACATACAGAACGCGTCGGCCTGATTCGCGGTGCGCAAGTAATGCAGGGTGCTTGCCATCATGTGCGTAAAGCAGCACATCGCCGTCCGAGAGCTTGGCCATGTCGAGCACAGTTTCGTCATCGGCATTCAGTACAGCGGCACCGGTTTCCAGGATGACGTCGATTTGGGTGCGAAGGATTTTGTAGCGATGCTCGGGCTCAGTCATCAGCTCTTCATCAAGCCCAGCTACGGGTTTGCTATCGGTGACAATGCCAACCCAGCATCGATCATAGGCAAGACCCTCGGTCAGCAGCGATATCGGATCATTTTCAAATACTGCAGCTTCGACATTTCGATTAATCAGCAGACGTTGGCCGGGCTCCCAGTGCGCGCAATCACCACGTTCTAATTGACGCGCGCCGACAAACAAACCCTCACGGCAGGCAACACCAACGCGCGCACCGGATAGCTGCATTAACCAGGCGACCAAGCGCGCGATCGGTGTAGTGCCTTCGCTGCCAGCAACACCGATGATGGGAATACGGCCACGCTGGCCCTCCGGGAACAGATGGCTGACGATGGCGTCACCGACTGGTCGCACTTCACCTTGTGCCGGCTTCAGGTGCATAAGCAGACCGGGACCGGCGTTAACTTCAACCACCGCACCGCGTTGTGATTCGAGTGGCTGCGCGATGTCTTTGCAGACGATGTCGATACCGGCAATATCCAGCCCGATGATTTGCGCGGCAAGCGCACAAGTGAAGGCATTGTCCGGATGGATTAGATCGCTGCATTCGACCGCATGATTGCCATTGGCGGTAATCAGGACTCGTTGCTCCGCTGCTGGCACTGAATCGGTGGTCAGGCGTTGCCGCTGCAGATTGCCTTGGATGACGCTATTGGTGTTTGGGTTCAGCTTTTCAAGTGGATGAATATCGGCACTGCCACGGCGCGGATCGCTATTGATTTGCTGTTCGATGAGCTCTGCCACGGTCGATTGGCCGTCGCCGGTCACCCATGCACTTTCACCGCGCGCAACGGCGATCACTTTGCCACCGACCACCAGTACACGATGCTCTTCGCCTTCGATGTAGCGCTCGACAATCACATCTGGATCTTCAGCACGCGCAATCGCATAAGCGGATTCAACTTCTTCGCGCGTATGCAGGTTGAGCATCACGCCACGCCCGCGGTTGCCATCACGTGGCTTGACCACCACCGGCAAGCCAATCTCTTGCGCGATTTCCCACGCCGCTTCTACGCTATGCACGACTTCACCGTTGGGTACGGGTACGCCGCAGCTCTTGAGCAGCGCTTTGGTCAGATCTTTGTTGCCAGCGATGCCTTCAGCGATTGCGCTGGTGAGGTCAGTCTCGGCAGTCCAGATACGGTTTTGAAGTGCGCCGTAACCGAGCTGTACCAGATTGCCTTGGTTAAGACGGATATGCGGGATTTTGCGTTTCTTGGCACTGGCCACAATATGTGCGGTGGAGGGCCCGAGGTAATACTCGTCAATCGCTTTGCGGATTTTTGCCAGCTCTGGCTCCACCTCGAATGGCTGCTGATTAATGACAGCGTGCATCAGCTTCAGGCCAGCGTCGAACGCTGTTCTGCCCACAGTCTCGTCGGGCACACGGAACACCATGCGATAAGTGCCAGGGCGCGTGGTTTCGCGGGTTTGACCAAAACCGGCCTCAAGTCCAGATAGTTCTAGCAGCTCAATAATCACGTGCTCCAGCACATGGCCCATCCAGGTGCCGTCGCGCAGGCGCTGCTCAAAGCCGTAGGGCACGCCCGGGCTGCAGTGATGCGCAGCGACTTGTGGCAAAACCGACAACAAACGATCGATAAAGCCCGGCTGGCGATTACTTGGCCACTCCTCCAGTACCCCCAGATCCAGCCAGGCCTCGAGTACCGGGGTATAGGTCCACATATTCGGACCACGCAGGAAGGTAATGCGCGGGACCTTAATCTCAAACGGGCCGGGCGGCATGACAGCGGGGTTAGCAGTGCTCATCGGATCGGGATTCGGGCAAAAAGGTAAGATGTCGGAATGTTAGGACTAAGCGGCCGACTTCGGCGACAATGCGCGCAGTCTGCGACAGCAGCAAAACGCTTCGGTTCAATTCATTTGATTATCAGCTCGCGACACTTCGTTCCGCATTCATGCCGCCTAGCGCCCCATCTCATGTAGCACCTGCTGCGCACGCCGCGCCGCACGACCATCGGGATAGCCCGCCACTGCGCGCGCATGAACATGTACTCGCCACGCTGGAACCGGATCTGAACCCGGCACTGCAATTTGCGTCCAGCCGCTTGCTGCTGACGACCGAGCGAATGATAAGCCATTCAGATGGCGAGGGGTGGTCTGAGTGGGCGCTCCAACCCGCACTCACGCTGCACCACACCGATCATGGGGGCGTCGCTACGCTCGCGCTGCATGACCAGCAAGGCGCTGTCGCGCGCTGGCGTTTCACGCTGGCAGAAGAGGTGAGTGCGCTGCGTTTCATTCAGAATTTCGAAAAAGTACAGGCTGCGCGCAGCGGTCAATCCCTGGCGCCCGAAGAGTCGGGGGCGCGTTGTCCGAGCTGTCAGGCCTTGCTGCCAGATCAAAGCGAGGAGTGCCCGGTATGCCACCGTGAATTACTCGAGCCGGTGTCGACCTGGGTGCTGCTACGGCTGTGGCGTTTTGCCAAGCCGTACAAAATGCAGCTGCTACTCGGCTTCTTCCTCACGCTCGCCTCGACCGCAGCATTGATGGTGCCGCCCTATCTGTCGATGCCGCTGATGGATGAAATTCTGATCCCGCAGCAAACTGGTGCGCAGATCGATACCCAAGACGTGGTTTTATACCTCTCGGGCTTGTTGGTGGCGGCGATGTTGGCATGGGGGCTTGGTTGGTGGCGAACCTATCTCCTTGCACTGGTATCTGAGCGAATCGGCGCGCATTTGCGCACGGCGACGTTTAATCACCTGATGACGCTGTCGCTCGATTATTTCGGCGCCAAACGTACGGGCGATTTGATTGCGCGGATTGGTAATGAATCCGACCGAATTTGCATATTCTTGTCGCTGCACGCACTCGATTTTGCAACCGATGTGCTGCTGCTGGCGATGACCACTGTGGTTCTGTTTACGATCAATCCGTGGCTGACCGTGGTCACGCTACTACCGCTGCCATTGATCATGTGGTTGATTCATTCCGTACGTGACCGTTTGCGTACCGGCTTTGAAAAAATCGACCGTATCTGGGGTGATGTGACCAACGTACTCGCGGACACCATCCCCGGTATTCGCGTGGTGAAAGCCTTTGCACAAGAGGGCCGTGAGTCGCAACGCTTTCGCGAAGCGAACATGCATAACCTCGCGGTCAATGACAAGCTGAACCGTACCTGGAGCTTGTTTGCGCCGACTGTCACTATGCTGACTGAAGTCGGGCTGCTGATTGTGTGGGGTTTTGGTATTTGGCTAGTGATTCACCACGGTGTGACGGTAGGCGTGCTGGTGGCGTTCATTGCATACATTGGTCGTTTCTACGGTCGTCTCGACACCATGAGTCGCATCGTGTCGCATACCCAAAAAGCAGCGGCAGGTGCGAAGCGGATTTTCGATATTCTTGACCACAGTTCAAGCGTGCCTGAGCCTGCGAACCCGGTGCCAGTAGCAAACGCGCCCGGCACCATCACGCTGCGAGATGTCGGTTTCCGCTACGGTAGTCGTCGAATCCTGAAGGGTATCAACCTCGAGATCCGGCAGGGCGAAATGATCGGTCTGGTGGGCCATAGCGGCTCCGGTAAGAGCACGCTGGTTAACCTGATCTGCCGTTTCTACGATGTCACCGACGGCGCGATTACTGTTGACGGCGTTGATTTGCGTCGCTTCTCGGTGGCTGATTATCGACGTCACATAGGCTTGGTACTGCAAGAGCCTTTCCTGTTTCACGGCACGATTGCCGAGAACATTGCCTACGGCAAGCCAGATGCAACGCGCGCCGAGGTCATCGCTGCCGCGCGAGCGGCGCATGCCCACGAGTTCATCCTGCGTCTACGTCATGGCTACGATTCGATTGTGGGTGAGCGCGGGCAGGGGCTTTCCGGTGGTGAGCGTCAGCGTATTTCAATTGCGCGTGCGCTACTGATTAATCCGCATATTCTTATGTTGGATGAAGCCACCTCGTCAGTCGATACCGCGACTGAAAAAGAAATTCAAAAAGCACTCGATAACCTGGTTCAAGGCCGAACCACGATTGCGATTGCGCACCGCTTATCGACATTGCGCCGAGCCGATCGATTGATTGTGCTTGAGCGTGGCGAGGTGGTCGAGATCGGCTCACATGATGAGTTGATAGCCCAGCAAGGTGCTTACTGGCGCTTGTACGAGGCGCAGGCACGCAACGTCGACACTGAAGATGAAACACCGGACCCGCTGCGAATTCCTTTGGCAAAAGCGGGGGCCGCATGATCGATGAATCCAGTGGCAAGGCCTGGATGCCGGTAGCGCACCGGCTGCGTCGTGATAGCTATGGCCGACTCAACTTTACCGATGAGGCAGGTGAGGTGCATGTTGGTGTCGTACCGGCGCAGGCTTTTCCCATCGACGCGCCGGGTGAGCAAGTCTCACTGCTCAGCACCGATGGGCATGAGCTGGTCTTTATTAATCAGCTCAGTATGCTGGATGCTGAAACTCGCGCCATGATCGAACAAGAGATTGCGCAGCGGGAGTTTTTGCCTGTCATTAATCGGCTAGTCGACGTTAGTACGTTTGCGACACCCAGTACCTGGACGGTGACGACCGATCGTGGCTTAAACAGCTTTGTGCTAAAGGGCGAAGAAGATATTCGTCGGCTGCGCGACGGCGGACTCATCATCACAGATAGCCATGGCGTTACCTACCGTGTGCATGACATCCGTGCGCTCGATCGCGCATCAAGAAAGCTGCTGGATCGTTTTCTGTGACCCGGCTTATCGACGAATCATCGTCAGTGATTCGTCGCTCACTCGGCGCTGCTGCGCCTACCAACCCAAGCCAACCAGATCGAACCCAACACGGCAGCTAATAGCGACCCGCTAAATACTGCCAGCTTGGAAGCATCAATCATCTCGGGTTGCGTACTGAACGCGAGGTTGGTGATGAAAATCGACATAGTGAATCCGATGCCGCCCAACATGCCGGCGCCAAGCAGATGACGCCAGTTCAAATCTTCCGGCAACATGCACCAGCCCAGCCACAAGGCGGGCAATGCGCACAGCAGTATGCCGACCGGTTTGCCAATAACGAGACCGCCAACAATGCCTAGACTGTTAGGGTCTAGCATGGAACCAAGTAGCGAACCATCCAGCACGACACCGGTATTTGCCAATGCAAACAAAGGCAGTATCAGGAATGCCACCGGCTTGTGCAGCGCGTTTTCTAGTCGATGAGAAGGCGAGGGCCGCCCCTCGCCGCGTGACCAAAACGGAATCGCAAACGCCAGCATCACGCCAGCGATAGTCGCGTGCACACCGGATTTCAGCATCAGTACCCACATCACAACGCCACCCAGCAGATACACCGGCAGTGATTGCACCCGTCCGTAGCGGTTGAGTAGTAATAGCGTGACCCAAGCCGCAAGGCCGCCCGCTAAATGCGACATCGACAAATCACCGCTATAGAACAGCGCAATCAAAACAATTGCACCCAGATCATCAATAACCGCGAATGCCACCACAAACACCTTCAGCACTGGCGGCACGCGAGTCCCTAGCAAGGCCAATGCGCCGAGGGCGAAAGCAATATCTGTTGCCATCGGAATACCGATGCCGGCTTGCGTTGGCAGGCCAGTATTGAAGACGAAATGAATCAGCGCAGGCGCCGCCATGCCGCCAATGGCAGCAATCACCGGCAGTAGCGCATTACGAAAACTGGATAACTCACCGACATACAACTCGCGCTCGAGTTCGAGTCCGATCAGCAAGAAAAAAATCGCCATCAGCCCGTCATTGATCCAGTGACTCAGGCTGAGGCTGCCGATATCAGTATTCCAGATCGCCAGCCAAGTTGGTCCAAGCGTCGAGTTTGCCAGCGCCAGGCTGAGCGCAGTGCAAGCGATCAATATCAGGCCACTGGTTTTCTCCGAATCAAAGAAGCGTTTGAATGTTTCGGTAAGTACGTACATGTATCGATGGCTGCTTAATGGTTCACTGAGCCTTCGGCAATGGCATTCTCCGGATTCATGAAAATCGGACGACCATCGGGTGTGTTGAGTGGAATGATGACTTCCTTGCCATTATCATCTTTCAGCAGCGCGCACAGGGTATGGGATGCCCGCAGCTCACCATTCAGTTCAACTTCTAGGTCAGCAATCACTAGTTCGACATGGGTGAGGATTTGTTTCACTTTCATGGATCTCTCCTTTCAACTGATTAGCTACGGAATAAGCAGACATCCCTGTCTGCTTCGAACGGCGAATATCGTCACCAATCAAGCCAGACAAGCGCTAAAAGTCCGCATTCTAACGGCAGCCTATAATTCGCGCGTGAGTTCCACCTTATCCTTTTTTCGATGGCCGACCCCGGCCCTGCTGGCATGGACCGGTAGCTGGGTGCTTTACGGCGTGTTATTGCGGCTGGATGTTGCAGCGTGGCTGTCCTTGTCACTTGCCACGCTTGCGGGCGCCATGCTGTCGGTATTTGCAGCAACGTTCTGGCGTCGCCTTGCCATCGCGGCCGGGTTCCCACTGTCTTTACTGATCTCAGGAAGCGTTGCGCTGCCGGCATGGGCGTGGCTATTGCCGTTACTGCTGGTGGCGATTGTTTATCCCATGAACGCATGGCGCGATGCACCGTTGTTCCCCACGCCTTCGTCCGCGCTGATTGGCTTGGCTGAGCGTGCGCCGCTGGCCGATGGTGCACGTATTCTGGATTCAGGATGTGGGCTAGGCGATGGCTTGATCGCTTTGCGTGCGGCCTACCCAAAAGCAATTTTGCATGGTGTGGAATGGAGTTGGCCGCTGCGTGGGCTCACCGCATTGCGCTGTCCGTGGGCCCGCATTACACAGGGCGATATGTGGAAAACCGATTGGTCGCAGTACGACATGGTGTACCTGTTTCAACGACCCGAGACCATGCCACGCGCGGTCGAGAAAGCTAGAGCAGAGCTACGTTCCGGATGTTGGTTGGTCAGTCTTGAGTTTTTAGCGGAAGAATTGAAGCCAACGGCGCAGTTGAACAATGTCGATGGGAAGCCGGTGTGGCTCTATCGCGCACCTTTCAAATAAACGCCTCTAACCAAATGCCGTTGGTGTTGCTGGGGACTTCGGCAGTCTCTGCAAAACCGAAATGGTGTCGTTGATAGCACCTCGCGACTTTAAACATAGCCACCGGCATAGGTAATGACCTCACCACCGGTGTTGATCTTGAAGCGCGAAATGCCGGGCAGGTCGTGCGTATTCACGCCTCCAAGATCGAGTTTCACGATGCCACGCTGCTGGAGTCGCTCTATGGCGCCCCACAGAACCAGATTGTGCGCATTCAGTGCGCGGCCTTGCGGGTTGGTCCAGCCCAGTTGGTAAGTGGCGCTACTGCCATGAATCAGAAATAACATCGCTGCAACAGGACGCGATTGCCAGCTTGCTTGAAGAATGAGTGCAGACTCTGCACCACCCTCTTCAAGGTAATGCTCAATAAAGCCCAGCGGTAATGCATAGAAACGCTTGCGCTCGCGTTGTGTGTTTTCTTCAGCTAGAACTCGCGGTAACTCGGCCGAATCATGTGCCAACTCGGTGATCTTCAGGCCTGAGCGGTCGGCAGCAGACAACCGGTTGCGCCAGTACGGGTGCAGTCCAGCGCGAAGCGCTGTCAATGGTTGCGACAAATCGAGCATCACGGTTGAGTAACCGGTGAGCACCCGTGTTAACGGTGCCATGCTGGGATGCTTGGGATCGGTGAGGTCCGGTGAAAACAAAATAATGCGTGGCCAAGACATGGGTAGCGATCGTTTGAGTGCGCTGTGAATACGCGCCTTGTCGGTATCGGACACCTCGCTGAGCCAGATCGGGCCGCGCGTGCAGAGTGCCACGCCGAACAGGTAGGCATAACGTCGGCAAACAAACTGCGCTAAGGCGACGGTTTTGCCGTCAAGCCGAACTTCAGCACGATGGATTTGCATGCCCGGCAGGCGCATACTGGCGCCATACATCCAGTGCTGCTGCATGGCTGCGCTGTTAGCCGCGTGTGCAGCATCCCATTGCTCACGCGGTGTTTGGTTCCAAATGACATTCATTGACTTCAGGTCTCAACATGGTCGCCCCGGCGAAGGCCAAGACAAAGCTTAATTTCACAGCTTACGTCCACAGCTCAGTTCAACAGTTTATTTCGTTAGGTACCAGTTCGTTCACGCTTTATGCCTTGGAATGATTGCAAGCTTGCTGTCTTGTTCCGAGCGTATTCCCGGTCGATATAATCCGCAATGACCCACCAAGCGATCTAATTGATGCGCAAACCCGCAAAACTCAGCAACCAAGCATCCCATCACACGAATCGGATTCGCGGCCTAGATCTGGACAAGCCACGGCCGACAGCGGCCGCTTGGGTGCTGATCATGCTTTATTTTGGTGTGCCCGCAATGCTAATTGGCGCTTTGATTGATCTCGTTATTCAATGGGCGAGCGGCGATTGTGTTGGGCTGTGGTGTTGGGTGATTGGTTAATCTATTCTCAAAAAGATAATTCCATGGTCTCGAATACTTACTTTGGCCCGCAAGGGTAGCGTTATTCGGGAGTTTGTTTCACAATTGCCATGGTACTGTCTGGCACGAGCTTGAATTCTCCGATCTCGTGCCGATTTAACAGACGATAGCGTGCGGCCTGGGTCATTAGGCCCCTAATCCGCTTGCACAAGGAGAGGCAGATGTTTTTTTTCGTGGGACTAGGTGTCGTGTTTGGCTGCGTATTCGGCGGCTACATCATGGCCGGCGGGAAGATGGCGCCGATTATTAAGGCGGCGCCGATTGAGGGCTTCATTATTGTGGGCTCGGGTATCGGTGCGCAGCTGATCGCCAACAGTATGCTGATCTTCAAAGGCGGTTTTGGTGGCATCGGGCGCTGTATTGCGGGGCCCAAATGGAAACCGCAAGATTATCTCGATCTGATTCTCATGGTCGGCAAGCTGCTCAACGTGATGAAAAAGGAGGGCGCCGTTGCCCTTGAAGCGCACGTCGAGAATCCGGATTCATCCGCTATTTTTGGTGAATACCCCAAGCTCGCCGCAGACCATTCCATCGTTCACATGATTTGCGACACGCTGCGACTGGTCGTGATCGCTCAGGGCAACCTCGACGCTGATGCAGTCGATGACGTGATGAAGAACTACATTAAAACCCACCATCACGATGAATTGAAATTCCAGGGCATGCTTTCTAACGTGGCCGGTGCGCTCCCCGCGCTAGGTATCGTGGCCTGCGTGTTGGGTGTGGTGAAAACCATGGGTGCGATTGACCAGCCGCCACCCGTACTAGGTGCGCTGATTGGTTCGGCGCTGGTCGGTACCTTCCTTGGGGTGTTCGTGGCGTATGGCGTGTTTGACCCGCTCGCCGCGCGTCTCGGGCAAATCATTGACGAAGACGGCCAGATCTACAAAGTCATCAATGAAATGATTGTGCAGACCTTGCGTGGTCACCCAGTGCCGTTGGTGATTGAGGCGGCGCGGAGCGTTATCTCGCACCAGAATCAGCCTGGGTTCGCCGAAGTCTTTGACGGGCTCCGCGGCAAGTAAAAAATGTCGCTGGCGTTGTTGGAGGTGTCTTGCCGTACTTTATGTACTGTCTGCGACACCTCCGCCTAGCCAGCGACACCTCCGCCTAGCCAGCGACATTTTTCAAATCTCGCTGTATTGGTCAAATCCCTTGCGGTACTTAATGTACTGTCTGCGACACCTCCGCCTAGCCAGCGGCAGTTGTCGGCTCAGGGAACTAGGTTGATCTGAACGCAAAGCTGGTAGCCCACACCCCACACCGACTTAAGAGCGGGTTCAGAACCTTCGGATTGCGCATTGCGGATCTTCTTTCTCAATCGCGCAACGATTTCCTCCAGCGCGTGTTTGCTAATGGTCTCTTCCTCGGTATGGCCGCTGCACACATCGCACAAGATAGCTGAATCCAATGTGTTGTCTTGTGCTTGAGCCAGAGCGACGAGTAGCATTTTTTCTCGCATCGTGAGCCGCAAGACAGTAGCCAAGCTAGCGCCTTGAAGGGTTCGCTGTCTTAGACTCAACGACAAGGCTTGATCATCGCGGACCGGCTTCACCCGTCTGCCAAGGCTGCGAAGAATCATCACCAATTCATCTGGCGCCACCGGCTTGGTCAGATAGACATCGGCACCACCGACATCGTAGCCAGCGATTCGATCACTCAGGGTCACTTTGGCTGTCATGATCACAATGCCCGCATCGGGTAGCGTTCGACGCAAGCGGTTGGACAGGCTTAAGCCATCTTCACCGGGTAGGTTGAGATCAACGACGAAGATATCTACCGGTGTTTGGGTGATCAGATCGTCAAGCGCGCGTGCGGAATTAACCGCATTGACTAAAAATCCATGACCACGCAGATGATCACCGACCTCGGCACGCAATAACTCGTCGTCCTCAACCAGTGCGACCGATATCAGAAGCAATGGTTGCACCATGTTGGCTAGCTGTTGAGTTTTCAATTCGGAACCTTGACGGAAAAAGTGACCGTTTCTTCATCATGCAGGTAATCGACCGTCGCCCCAATTTTGGCGGCAGCCGCCTTGACCAGACTCAAGCCCAGCCCCATGCCGGGCAAACTCATTGAACTAGCAGGGCGGTAGTAACGCTCGAATACACGGTCTTCGTCCGGTGCGCCATAGGTGCCGATGGGATTGCTGACCTTGAAATGCAATGACGCGTGTGGACTTACTGACGCGCCGGTTGTCGTCTCTTGTTTACTGGGGAGGTGGCTCTCGCTGGTCACAGAAATTTTGATCTTTCCGGCAGCGTGCCCGTACTTATAGGCGTTATCGATCAGGTTGCCGAAAACCACACTCAGCATATCCCGATCTGCCTTGAAACTTATCTCATCATCCACAGAGATATCAAATCTTTCACGATCGGGATAGATTTCGATCAATTCGTCAATCAGCTCGTTTGCAGGTGACGGCAGATGACTCAATGGAGCATGATAGCGATCAACGCGAGTCGATAGTGCGACATGCTCGATCAAGTTATTCATGCGGGTTACGCTCAAATCGATATTCGTCAGACGCTTTGCTGCAGATGGGTTGTTCTTCACCTGCTCTCTAAGCGCGCTTGATGCAAAAGTGATCGTCCCCAAGGGGTTCTTGAGATCATGCGTTAGCAGGTCAATCAAGGTATTTCTATCTGCTAGTAGCGCCGCTGAGGATTTCGCCTCAAGTGCATCGATTTGAAGTTGGTTATATTTTTCAGACTTTAATTTTTCACGATAATCTTCTTCAAATTTGATCAGGAGAAGTACGAATACGCCAACAATGGTGCCATTAAGACGCCAATCGGTGATGTGCTGGATCGAGCCTTCGAATACGCCAACATCATTGACCAGCAGCGCCGGGATGATGGAGCCAGATAGCAGTACACAATAAACGGAATAACCGGCATAAAGTAAAATCTTGACGTTCTTAACCATGCCTCTCGACTTGATCAAGCCATACAAATGAACCGTGGGTTGTATAGAAAACACGATCAGATTCAATTGGATAGCAAGTGTCTTGAAGCCGGCAGAGAAGGCGATGAGATTGATTATGCAAATAGCCAGTAGGCTGAAAATCAGTTTCGGGTATAAAGGTGCAGCACAGTATGGCCGTATCACGACATAGATCGCCAGTGACAACAAAAAAGTCCGCAAGATAAACAGCACGTGAGGTAGGCCATCGACAACAGCTACTGGTAGATCAGGAAACCATCGGTTTGGAAATCCATAGATACTGATTAGATAGCTCAAAACAAAAATCTGGAAAATGAAGTACACAACAGTAAGCTTGGACCGATGCGTTATCAGCCAGTACAAACCAATAATCAGCATGAACACTGCCATCGTCAGCGAAGCCGCAATACGCCTCATCCGGCTGCCGCTAGCTTCTGCCAGATTCTCCAGTGCCAATACTTCTGAGTCGAACATCAGGAAGTTATACGTCTGAATCTTCAGATAAATTATTTTTGGTTCGCTCGAGTGATCACGTAATCTGAAGCAGAAGTAATCGTCGGCACACCTTGTATCGCGCGTAGGAAAAAAATCTCCAGCGGTCTGTTGTAGCCATTGACCGTCGTTGAACTCATACACCTCAATTTGATTGGTGTCGTGCGGGCCAACCCGTAACACCAAATGCCCTGAGCTTGGGTTGTCGTTAGATTCCATTGGCTTTGCTTCGGGCACAACGAGTAGCCGTAGCCAAATCGGAGCCGTCTGGTAGCCGATATTCAATCTTTTTGCGAACGGCTTGAACGGTGCTTGTTCAATCGTGCCGATATCAAACGCAGCATCTTTATCGACGAAATAGGCGCGCTCATTCAGGGGGTCGACGATCGCACCCCAACTCGCAGTACTAACAAGCCATAGAGACAAGAAAAGAAGGCGGCAGACGGTTGCCAGACAATCAATTTTCGAAGAAATACGGCTACATCTCGCTTGGCTAGTCATCATGAGTCTTATTGCCGACGCATCTTGCAAGAACGTTGGAAATTATGAGTTTTTGTGAGCATTCAGTTGTCGCTATCGATGTATTCACGGACTCAAGACTACTACCGTCACAGCCGTACGCCAAGCGGCGCATGGTGTAGGTAAACAAATCGTAATTTGATAGTAACTTCACTCGTTGATCGTATCGAATTGAGAGTGTTTGAGAGCTTGTATGAGGGCGAATGTATATCGCTAGTTAGGCCAAACGTAGTATGGGGCTCAAGCTGCCTATACGTTTAATCAACTCGCATCATGGCCTTCCGCTCAGCTTCAAGCAATATTCAAATGATCGCAGCACCAGGCTTTTTGCCTGCGCCGCAGCGATCGGCGAAGCATGCCATGAATAGGTTCGAGCTTGCCGCTATCCTGAATAAAGACCTCACCGATTTATCCGATTTCCTGCGGCGCCATCAACCGAATAGGCTAGCCCATGGGATCACCTGACCGTTTCCCACAGTTAGTTCAATCGCTCGAAGAGGGCGGCGCGTCAGTAGAGATATCTGAATCTCCCGCGCTGACGCCTCGGCTCTGTGTTGTGGCGGCCATTTTGTACATGATGGCAGTCGATACTGATATCTCCGAATATGAAGCCAGCCAACTACAAGCGGTCGTCGGTACTGATGCTGATACGCTGAAGCGAGCAATTGCGTATTCAGAAAAAAACAGCGTCGATCAGTTTCTGAAGGATGCTCCGGCTTTGCTGGATCAAAGGGTTCGGCTTTGCTTGCTGATGAACGTCTGCGATTCGCTGATGGCAGACGGTGTGATGGTAGCAGCTGAGGAGCAGCTTTTTAACCGAATGCTGGCTGCCATGGGCTTTGCTAAGGCAAGCTTTCAGCCCTACTTCGACGCAATTACGATCAAGGATAAGACGTCTATTTTCGGCGACTTCGATATTGCCGCGAATACAGCTACGCTCACCCCACCATTGGCATTAGTTGTGTCCCTGATTTACATGATGGCAGCGGACGGCTCGATGGCGGAGGAAGAAGTCGGAAGGCTGAATGCGGCTGTGGGTGGGTCGTCCGCACTGCTGAAGGCGGGACTACGCTATGTGAGCAAGGTGCGCGCGCCGCAGTTCTTTGCTTTGGCAGCGCCAATGCTTGATGAGCGCCAGCGCTTGTGCATTCTTTTGAATGCGTGTGACACCATGATGTCCGACCACAAGGTGGTGAAGGTTGAAAGCGATTTGTTTCGCCGCATGCTCGTCTCATTCGAAGTCAGCGAGAAGGAATTTGAGCGCTATCTGAACATTATTTTTCTCAAAAATGATGTGCCAGAAGAGGCGACGCGTGTATCCGTCGTTGCCAAGAAATCCGATATACCAGCCCTTCGAACTAGCAAGCAGGAAGAAGGGGTGGTATTCCAACGCAAGAAAGAGTGGGAAGAGGAGACAGGTGAGGCCGGTAAAGGTGAGGATCAGGCACGTCAGACCCAGAGTGGCACTAGAAAGGGAGCAGAGCAGCCATCGGAAATGGAAACCCGTATCTCGAACACGATGCGGCAGAACACTGATCGGCTGTCAAAAGAGCTCGATGCCGATACCTCGCTGGAATCGCTTCAGAATAACGCACGCACGAAAGAACTTGCTAGCGACGAAGCATTAAAAGTTGAAGGCAAGTCGGACATTCGCACCTTGCGCGATACCGATGCCGATATCAATTCGACCAAAGCCTCAGCTAAAAATAATGGGCCGGCAGATCAACGTGCGGTACGCGATACCGATGCTGACATCAGTGCGAAAAAATCCTTAGATAAAAATGACGGAGCAGCAGACCAACGCGCAGTACGTGATGCCGATGCTGATAGCAGTTCCCAGAAGACCACTGGTAAAAGCGATGGTCCGGCTGACCAGCGTTCAGCACGCGATGCTGACGCCGATAGCAGTTCCAAGAAGACCACTGGTAAAAGCGATGGTCCGGCAGACCAGCGTTCAGCACGCGATGCTGACGCCGATAACAGTTCTAAGAAGACTACTGGTAAAAGCGATGGTCCCGTAGACCAACGTGCAGCACGCGATGCTGATGCTGAAGCCATCTCTGGTAAGGCTGTAGGTAAAAGTGATGGCCCGGCAGACCAACGAGCAGTAGCCGATACCGATACCGATAACCGTTCGGACAAAGCCAAAACAAAAAACGATGGTCCGGCAGACCCGCGCGCGCTTCGTGATAAGGAAGGTGCTACTAATACCAACACCGCACTTGCAGCTACTGAAGGTCCAGGCGAGATTCGTGCGCTTCAAGATACGTCGGGTGGCACGGGTAGTTCGCTGCCGCCGGGAATCTCTGCGGGCTTGAGCCAACGTCTTCGCGATGCAAAAAAGCCTGCTGAACGACGAGAGCTCACGGACGCGGATGGGCTACCTGCAAACCGACGGTTGTCGGATGCTAGGTACGCTTTCGATCCGACAGCGAATGAATCATCCGACGGTCCGATTCAGATTGGCGGCATCGACAAGCGCATGGAAGCAACGCGCGATCGAACCTTTAAGATTTTTGGCTACGTCGAGGCGATACGGTCTGCAAAATCAATCACATCAGCCAGCAGGTTGCCATTGCTACCGATATTGCCGTTCGTGCACCAGCCGGTACCAATGCCAGCACTTATCGTCGGCAATACTGCAACCCTAACAGCGCCCAATACCTGGGATGACGGCAAACGCACACTGTTGGCATCAGACGAAGGAGGACCCATCATGAGCGAAAGCCAAGGCAAGGCACCAGCGAGTAGCGAAGAAGCAAACTTGAATAAGAGGTTGCGATATTCAAGTGCGGTACTACTTCCTGCACTCTTTCTCACCTATGGTGTAACGATGGTGGGTGAGTCTGTTACCCAGCACGGTTTTGTTGTGAATGAAAATATCGCAACTGATGCGCGTATCGTGCATCAGATGGCGAGCGTACAGCAAACGGTCTACCGGATCGCACCAGAGTCAGTCATTTTGACGGTCGAAAAGCTACAGCAAGGCGTTGTTCAGGCCGCTGGTGCAGTCGGGTCTGCGGGTACGGTTGCAGTAGCGTCAACCGGGACCGCTTCAAGTGGATCGACCTCGGGCGGCGATGATAAAGAACTTTCAGATCGCGCCAAGGCGGATAACTTTCTTGAACAACGTAAGCAGGAATTGATGGCAGTCGCTCAGAGTCACCAGGGAGCGAGTGCCGTCGCCGCCGAGCGTCAGCAGTGGTTCATCTATGCAAAATCGATCGTATTGCTTGGCCTTGGTATGGCATTTTGGGGCGTGCTGTTCCGATCAATGCGGATGCTCCATGTGTCGACTGCTATCGGCGTATTAAGCCTGCTACTCACTGCCAATGGTTATTGGCTGTTTTTGCAGTTGTGATGTGGGTGAATCATGATGAATGCGACAGCCTCTAAACTCCCGACCTCGGCACTGCCGTCACGGCAGGTTCCGACCAACAGTCGCAACTTGATGAAACAGACCGTTGAGCGGCAACAAAGACAGGAGAGTACTAGCGCAAATGCGTCGACGCTGACATCAAAGATGGCGTTTACTGTTGATCACCGCAATCATTCCATGACGGTGACTGTTTCTGATGGTGCCACAGGTGAGTTGTTGCGGAAACTTACGTACGACCGCGGTGGCGTGGCACCTACATCATCAAAATCGACGATGGGTCAGAAGCTGGATGTCAGGACTTGATCTAATACTACTGAAGTAGCATTCATCAGAAAACAGTCGACCATCGCAACAGGATTTCGCCAGTATTTCGAAAGCCATTTTCAATCTGTACATCTCTGGCGTAACGTAGCTGAATCTGACTTTTATCTGAGCTGAAAATCAGAGCACCTAGTGCTAAACGAGTATTGTCGGGTGCGCCGGTCAATACAGCGCCATTTAGCTGTGTCGCCCCGCCACGGTTCACTTGAGCAGTGCCATACCAATGGATAGCTTGGGTTGCTTTGTAGCGCAACGTCCCGCTCATTGCATATGCCATATCCTGACTAAGTCGGCTATTCCCGAGCCGATTAATGCCGATGTATTCTTTATTGTCACCAAAAAATGCGACCTCCGGTACGAGGTCGAGAACCCAGCGTGACCCCAGCGGTTGCATCCATCCTAAAGAGAGCACGGTCTTCGTTCGGTTCTCACCGATATTGACGGATTGCGTCGGCGTATAGGCGCCGGTAGGCAAGGACACGATCACAGTTGCCATCAGATATTCGCGATTGGCGTGATCACTGTAAAACCAGAAAGCTGTACCCAAGCGGAGGTCACCGACGCCCGATGCTGTGCCCCTCAGCAGGGGCGCCGATGGCGCATTAGCGTTTGTCTCGATCGCGGATAGCGCTACTAATGGCGCAATCGTGTATTTACCTTCTTCGCCTAGTGAGAAGTGCCAGTTTGCACGAAGCACCGTTAGATTCGTTGAGCCTTCTACTCGTGGGGTCTTGATCCCGTTTTTCCAAAGCCCGTCGAAGGACTGCCGAGCGGCATACAGTGCGACATTGGCAGTTCCATTTGGCAGTGAAATGAAATCGGTCGGCTGCTGATCATTTTGCGCGGCGAGCACTGGGCCGGCTGCGCTGGCGAGCAGAAAGGCGCATAGACGGCGCAGGATAGGTCTTGGCATCGTATTTGTTCTCCGCATAAGGGCGGCGCTGATTATTATTTTTATGAGTAAAGATGGATGCTCTCGACCAAGCGAGTTCTGTTTATCTTTGCATGGATAGAAACTTTGCGTATGAGAAAGCAACTTTTCTTCGTTTAATTGCTATCTAAATAACATGCCATGGTTGGCTAGCCTTGGCTATCAATGATGAGTAGGGGCGGGACGAGTGATTGACACCATCTCGAACTTGCAAAAATTGCAATCATGATGGTCATACCGTCTTTTGTGGCGTGCCCATTCAAAACGTACTGATTAAGAGAATGATTGCGCAGGTTTCGAGCAACTGTCGGGATCTCGACGTTTTAATTGGCATATAAATTGCTGCCTTTTCTCGCATTCGGAATCGATCCGACACCATTTAGGAAGGGAGCCCCAATGTACGATCAAGCAAGAATGATTATCGAAACAACAGCCAAGGCAATGGCTGCGAATACTCCGGTGTCGCATCAGGGTCGTGGCGCCTTTGACAACGTGCAGTCCATCTGGCGCCGTCATGGCTGGGTACCACCCACCGAGCAAGGTAAAGATTTCCGCGCCACGCTGCGTAACACTGCAGACCGCGTCGCGTTCGTGAACTGATTGTCTCCTCCCTGCTCTTCGGAAACGGAGTTTTGGGTTTTGCCCGCGCAGTGCGCGGGCAATTTTTTTGCGTCGCGTTACCTTAGCGAGTGGGTGTTAACGCACTTGTGGATGTGGTGAATTCATCTAACGGGTAAAACCCCCCAACGAGTATTCGCTGGGGATTCCTGCTAGCCTGAGATCAGGCAATCCCCAGTAGGGTTCTCTGTGCGGGAGAAAGTGCCGCCGTTTGAGTGCTCGTTAATACCGATTTTTGAGCGGCGGTCAAAGCACTCAGCTGAGCGTTGATAAAGCTGGCTAGTTGTGAGTCACTTAACGCGCTGATTTGACTGCCCGTGAATGCCGCCACTTGAGCGGTGTTTAGTCTCGGTAGCTGACTTGAAGTTAATACTTGAATCTGTGCATTCGATAGGCTCCGGACTTGCGATGTCGTCAGTTGTGATATCACGGAGCTACTCAAATCTGGAATCTGAGCGGGTTTCGAATCCGAAGCGCTTGCCATCAGCGCTAATAGCTGCGTGGGACGCAACGCGCGTACTTGTGCCGAGCTCAGACGGTTCAGTTGGGTACTGCTCAGCTCTGAAACCTGGGTTGTCGTTAGTGCTTGTATTTGAGTGGACCGTAACCCTAAAATGGCGGCATTGGTCAGGCTGTTCAACTGTATTGGGGACAACCCACGGAGCTGATCATTGGTGAGCGCTGCCGCTTGGACGGAGCTCAACTGACCGATAACTGCCGCAGTCAGTCTCAGAGCCGAAGGGTTAAGCGCCGCGATATCGGTGCTGTCCAGTCCAGGTAACTGAGATGTCACTGCATCGAGCTGTGCTGCCGTCAGCCCTCGCAGCTGAGCAGTAGTCAGATTACCAATTTGATCCGAGGTAAGTGCGCTCAGCGCCGTCGGTCGCACACTGCCAATAGCTGTCGGCGTCAACGAAGTAAGTTTATTTGTTGTAGCGATTTGACCGATTGCACTGGCATCCAGAAAGCCTACCTGTGTCGATGTCAGTGCTGAGATCGCCGTAGAAGAAAGTTGGCCGAATTGGGTGCCGGATAATTTGTTTATATCAGCCGAAACGGTAAACGCCCGAATTTGCGAAGGGCTTAACGCTGCCACTTGCGAGCTAGTCAGCGACCGTAGCAGCGTTGAGGTCAACGGCGTCAATGCAGTCGGATTTAACGCAGCAATGGTGGCGGTGTTCAAGCTAGAGAATTGTGCCGTACCCAGATTGGCGAGTTGGCTGGGTGAAAGCGCCCTTGCTTGGTCGGCATTCAAGCCTGCAAGCTGTGTGGTCGTCAATTGGGCGAACTTAGCTGCATTTAGCGAGCCAATGGTTGAAGGCGGTAGTGCCGCAATATCACCCACATCAATCGCTTGTAACTGCGCCTCCGTCAATTGATTCAACTGAGCCGGCGTCATGACTCGGATCTGAGAAGACGTTAAGGCACGTAATTGCTCATCCGATAGTCCATTGAGTTGGGAATTGCCGAGACCTCTGATCGCATTGGTGCTAAATGCCTGTACCTGCTGTGTCGATAGTGCGGCAATCGTGTTACCACTTAGGCTCTTGATTTGTGAGGCGGTCAAGGCGTTGACATCCACCGTCTCCAAACTGCCAAGCTGATCAACGCTAAGTGCATTGATTTGATCTCCGCGCAGTACGCGCACTTGCGCTGAGGTTAGCCCAGCTAATTGACCTGTTGTCAGGAACGCGAAACTATTGGGATGAATCTGGGCAATCGTTGCAGGCGGCACGGTAGCTAGATCAGAAGGATCGACCGCCTGCAATTGTTCCAAGCTGAGGGCACCAATTTGTCCGGCACTGAGATTACGAATTTGTGCCGACCCCATAGCACGCAGCTGATCCTCTGAAAGGGTCTGCATCTGAGGCGCACTGAGGCCTTTCACCGCCAGTGGGCTAATTGCTGCGACTTGTGCGCCCGTCAGACCTGCTATGGCGGTGTTATTCAAGCCACCTACCTGTGCTGGCGTCAAGGCTGCAATATCAGCGGTCTCAAATGCTGCGATTTGATCAGCTGATAGCGTATTGATCTGTGCTGGAGAGAGTGAACGTACCTGTGCCGATGTGAGCGCCACAATTTGGCCAGTCGACAGTCGAGCAAAAGCATTGTTGGATATTTGGGCGATGGTTGCGTTCGAGATTGCAGCCAAGTCAGCCGTCTCGATCGCCTGCATCTGATATTGTGCCAATCCATTCAGTTGCGCTGCGCTGAGTGAGCGCACCTGAACTGATGTCATGGCACGTATTTGGTCCTCACTGAGGGCATCCAGCTGTGATGTATCCAGGGCTGCTACTGCAGCGGTGCTGAGTGCCTGAATCTGATTACTTCCCAATGTAGAGATGACGCGATCGGTGAGTGCTCTCACCTGACTCGTCGACAGTGCCGCGATATCGCCGGTCTGTACACTCGCAATCTGATCCTCAGATAAGCCATTGATCTGGTCATTACTCATTGCCCGCATCTGAGCGGAGGTAATTGCGGCGATTTGTGCGGTCGATAAGTTGGCAATCTGTGATGGCGTCAGTGCTGCAAAGACGGAAGTGTCGATGGCAGCGAGGTCGCCAGTCTCGATGGCTTGTAATTGGTAATCAAGTAGCCCATTCAGTTGCTCAGAAGTGAGGCTCTGTACTTGGGTTGAACTCAGGCCTCGAATTTGATCCTCAGTCAGCTCTCGCAATTGCGCTGTTGTCAACGCTTTAACCGCGTCATTATTCAGGTTCCCCATCTGCGTTACCGTAAAAAATTTAGCAGTGGGGGTCAGCAGACTTGCAACTTGCGCACTGGTGAGTGCAGCAACTTGTGTGTCGGATAGTGAGGCGACTTGTTCTTCACTCAAGGAAAGAAGATCAGAACTCTCAATCGCTGCAAGTTGTACCGGCGTCAGGTTGCGTAACTGCGCTGTGCTAAGAGCACTGAATTGCTGACTCGTCATTGCCTCGATTTGCCCAGTGCTGAGTGCCGGGATAGCCGTCAGACTTAGGAAAGGGATCTGCTCTGGTAGTAATGCTGAGGTCTGATTCGCCGTGAGGCTGGCGATTTGCGTCGAGCTGAGGCCACTGACTTGTTCCGTATTGAGTGCTTTAAGCTGATTGGCACTCAGCTGTCTGATCTGGCCTGAAGCGCCGGTCGTCAGCCCTGCGAGCTGTTTCGAGCCAAGTGCCACCAACTGATCGGTGCTGATCGAGCTGATCAATCCGGTCGGAAGTGCGGCGAGCTGGCTGGAGCTTAGTCCAGTCAGTGCATCCGGCGAGATTTTGGAGAGCTGATCAGCCGTCATCGTGCTGATGGATGTTGTGGTCAGCTTGCTGACGGCCGTAGAGTCAAGTGCTGCGAATTCCGCAGTGGTGACCGGTACGTAGACCGTTGCCGCTGTGCTGGAGTTGACGGATGAAGTTGCCATATCAAACCTCTACTAGGTTGGTGTTGTTAGCAGCGAGTGTGCTTAATCGATGAATCAATTCGTTCTCAAGTGATCGGACGCGCCGATAATTCAGTTGCTCGGCCAGTGCCGGCGTAAGTTGTATCTCTGGGGCCTTCATCTCGCCATGGGCGAGTGCGACGGCGATTTCTTCGTAGTGATCCAAATCGTGCGCCACCATAGCGCCAGCGTTCAGTGCGTGCAGTACGCTAGACCCCATACGCGAGACCATGCTATGGCCGGTGACGGTCAGCAGCGGCGTACCGACACCGATCACATCATTGGTGGTCGAGCCGCAGTTATAGGGCCAGGTATCGAGGAACAGATCGGCGACTGACAAATACGCCCGGTACTCGGCGTGATGCACGCGAGGGCTAAAGCGAATGCGAGAAACATCTGCGCCCGCACGTTGCGCATAGTCCATTAACTGATTGCGCGCATTTGGGTTATCGTCGATCAACCAGAGCAGCGCATGCGGTGCTCTGCGTAAAATCGACAGCCAGCGATCAAACAACTCACGATGCAGCTTGTAGACATTACCGAAAGACGCCATCACGAAGGCATCTGCGGGCAATCCGAATTCCTCACGGCTTGCGTGTCTTGGTGGCGCGCTGGGAGCGCATAAGGGCAGAAAACTACCGTCGACGTACAGGGGTTTCTCTGAAAAATACGGGCTGTCTGAATCAGGGTGAACTTGCCGGTCAGTGATGACAAAGTCCAGCCACGGCATTGCAGTCGTACCGATGAAGCCGAGCCATGTCCCTTGCAGCGGTGCCGGGTGTAGCGCGAAGATACCGGGGCGGGCACCGTTGGATAGCCCATGCAGATCAATCAGTACATCAATCTCATCGCTGACTATCAGTTGCGCTGCTTCGCGATCTGTCAGTCCATGAATAGGTCTTACTTGATCAAAGCCTCGTAGGAGTCGCATTCGATGCGAGCTACCATCCTCCGGGCTGAAGTCATAGCCATAAATCTCGAAACGCTCGCGATCATGGGCCTCTAATGTCTCGGCCAGCAGCAAGCCAACGGCATGCACACATAAGTCGCCTGAGACATAGCCAATCCTAAGCTTGGCGTGTGGCCACGGTTGTCGCGGTCCGAGATATTCCTCATTGAAACTGTAGGTGCGGCCAACAAAGGCATGGGATGTCAGTAGTTGTTGTACCGGGTCGTCACTCAGCGCCAACATGGCCAGCGGTGAAGTCGCCATCAGCAAGTCATTCATACTGAGCCCGGGCAGTGTTCGGTATACCGGCCACATACAGGCTTTTTGTCGAATATGAACCCAGTGCTGAATCGCAGCCGCTTGTTTTGGGTTGATCAGTAAGCTTTGATGTAAAGCACGCTCGGCCAAATCGTAGCGCTTGTGATTCTCGTGAACGCGACCGATATGGTTCAGCGCTAAAGTCACCATCTGATCGGTAGCCTGATCTTGTAGCAGGCGTTGCCCCGGCAGGGTAGACCATGTCTGAAGTGCCTCGTCAGTTTGACCTAAGCTCTCCTGTACTAAACCCAAGTTGATCACCGCTTGCGGAAACCCGGGTTGTATCGCCAAACAGTTTTGGTAGGCGTTCAGTGCTCCCGTGGTGTCGCTAATACTTTGTAGCAGCGAACCTAGATTAAAGAATGCGAGATGCCGCAGTGGCTGCATGTCGTCGGTCAACCAGTCTTGGTACAGCGCGACAGCGACAGTGCTCTGGCCAGCCTTGCACAATTGCTCTGCTGTGGCGAACAACTGCCCGAGTGTGAGCGTCTCCCCACCCTCGCTGTGGGGTGTGAGCGGCATTGCGTCGGTTACTGAGTGTTCCGCGAGCAGCATGTGCAAAGTCCGTCAATCGGGTCCATAAAGCCAATAGTTGGCGCCGTCTTTGCAAAGTCTGTGCCATAGGTAAAAAACTTATGAAAAACATGGGGTTACGGAGAAATAGTGTGCTACAGCTGGGGGGTGGGAGCGGGGCTGCTTGGGTCGAAGTCGAAAAACCGACACGTCATCAGCTTGGGGACTTGAAACCGAGGTGTTGCGGATGCGGGCGGGTTGCGTCGCCCGCGAGGGTCAGGCGGTTTTGATGAAATACACCACCGTCAACGTTGCACCAACGGCGATGACCAAGCGCTTCAACCATTGCCCCGGCAGCTTGCGTGCAAACGCTGCGCCCACATAACCACCAATCGCTGCAGTGAGCAAGGCCACCAAGGTATGCGGCCAGCTGATGGCGCCGGCGATGATGAAGGTGAGGGCCGCCACGGTGTAGTTCATGGCGGAAGTCAGATTCTTCAGCGCATTGATCTCTTGCATGTCCTCGAAACCCTGAATCGAGAGCGCGGCCAACGTCAAAATGCCCATACCGGCGCCGAAGAAGCCACCGTAGATCGCCACCATTAATTGAAACAGGGCGCCGCCAATACTGCCGGGTCGCTCCGACACCGCGATATTCAGGCGCTGTTTCAACCAGCGAATGATGCGACTGACTTGCGTGCTGAGTGCAAACAAGGTGGTGGCCACCAGCAGGAGCCAGGGAACCAATCGCATGAAGGTTTGGTTAGAAATTGCCAGCAGCAGCAAACCACCGACCAAGCCACCGATCACCGAGAGTATGGCCAGTAGCACCGCCCAGCGACCATGTCGCATCGCCTCGTGGCGATAAGCCCAGGCACTCGAGAGACTGGCGGGCCACAACGCGACGGAGTTGCTTGCGTTGGCAGTGATCGGCGGCACGCCCGCCATGAGCATCGCTGGAAAGGAGAAAAACGTACCGCCACCCGCGATGGCATTCATCGCGCCAGCCATAAAAGCGCCAGCGGCGACTAACGCCGCATCAGCGGGAGACATCAGGGGAATTAATGTTGTTGCGCCTCGGCCGAGGCGGCGGCGCCGTCGGCTTCGGATTGGGCTGCGGGGGCTGCCGCTGTATCGGCCACATAATCAGCCAGCGTTTCCTCGCTATCCTGCTCGGGCTGGCCGTCGTTCATGAGCAGCGTCAGCAAATAGACGGCACCGATCGCCATTGCAGTGACCAGTGTGACTAGCAGGGGAATTAGGAAGTCGTTGTCCATGGGCTGTCGTGAACGTGATTGAGATAATCTCAGACCTGTGCGACAGCCCGCATTCTACACAAAAGGGTTGTGGATCCTAGATGTGTGATGAAGTGATAAAAACTTCCTAGCCAATCCTGAAAATGCGCCAGCCCTCGCGGGTTTTGCGGAGCGAGAATTTCCACTCGCCACCGCGGCGTTTTGCGAATTGAATTGCGGCGACACGTGCGCTCTCAGCGCGACGGAAATCCTGGATCAGGATGCTGTCGCCGACGAACATCTCGCGAAAAGGATAGAACACCCGCGCAGCCGGCTGGCGCTCTTCCGATGCCTTTTCGATCACGAACATGGCGTTTCTCCTCTCATCCTCATGCGCGAAGAATCGGAAGAAAAGCGGCAAACTTTAGCCGCCCAACCAACTAATTTTCAATTTGCTATGAATTTCACTGCGAGACCCTCGCCAAGGGCCTTCGAAGCGTCCTCTGATGCAGAGAAAAGGGGTGCCGCGGTGGTTGGAGCGGCGGCGTTTTGATGACGCGGTGTTCGGCTTAGCGACGCCAGCGCGGGAAGGCTTCGGCGCCGAGCGGGGTGTACTTCTGACGCGCGCTGATCGAGATCACCTTGGGGTACACCGGTACGAAAGTCCAGCTCTCGCCCTGCGCAAAAAACGCCTCGGCCCAGGCACCGCACACGACCCCATCCTCGCGTAGGTAAGGCTCACGCTGCGCCATCTGCTGCTGGAATTGCGTTAGTAGCGCCGTGCGGCGTTGCTCGGCATCGCGCTTGGCTGCCGCCGGGTCGCCTTCACTCTCTTTCACATACAGCTCGGTGAATATTTCGACCCCGCGTTTGAATTCTTTTGCCCGCTTGCTGTCATCCGCCAGACTCTCGGCAAACACACTAAATATCGCTGAGCAGTGCAGCGCTTGTTGTGCGAGTCGTGACTCGGCCGTGGCGTGAGTGGGCGAGAGCAGCCCGAGGCAGAGCGTAAAGATCAGCGAGGGGCGGATGATGTGGCTCGGTGTGCGTGCGGCGCGAAGCATTCAAGTCTCCCTCATGAAGTTCAGTGACAGCCTGATGTTAATTGATGCTGACCTGCACACTTAGCTATGCATGGTCACTTACAACAAATAACTGCCCGCGAGTGTGACCAGCTTGCCACCCGTTCTTAGCTTGAAGCGTGCAACCCCTGCGCTGCGGATTGTATTAACGCCACCAAGATCAAGCTGCTGTATGCCACGCGCTTTTAGTTCTTCGATGGCTTTCCAAAGAATTAGATTGTGAGCATGCGCATCGCGACCTGCTTCGCTGGTCCAGCCGATGTGGTATGTGGCAGACGCACCATGTATCAGAAACATCATTGCAGCGACGCGTTCGCGTCCCGCATCAGCGCGCAGTGTGAGGATGGTGCTCGCTGTGGGTGTGCGGGTCAGGGTGTAGCGCTGGACAAACGCAGGCGGTAAACCATCTAGGCCACGATCTTGACGTTGCGCGATCTCGGCCTCCAGCAACCATTGAAACTGATTCAGCTGTGTTCCGACACGTTCCACTCTTAAAGCTGATGATTCACTGCTCGCTAGTTGGTGCCGCCAACGATGCTCCAGATTGGCGCGTAACTGTTCCATACTCGGGCTGATGTCGAGTAGCACAGTCGACATGCCGGTCACGACACGCCGCATCGCAGGTAATCCATTCGCTTCGCCGGCGGGCTGCTCTGGCGTGACCAGCATCACGCGCAAACCAGAGAGTGGCAATGTGCGCTTGAGTGCTTGATAGACCTGAGCCTGCTCGATTGAGGAGAGCGATGTTCGCCAAATCGGTCCGCGCGAGCAGAGCGCGACAGATGCAAAACGACCGAAGCGGCGCACGATGAACTGTGCTTGCGCGATCGTCTCACCGTCTTGATCGATACGCGCACGTAGTACCGGAACGCCGAGCGATAGCATCGCGCTACCGTATGACCAGTCTTGTTGAAGCGCGCCGAGTGCTGCCGTATGCGCAGCATCCCACTCAGCGAGCTGGTGACCGCCCCAATGCACCTGCCATCGATTAAAATCAACCGTCATTATTTCACTTCAAAAATTCAATTTAATTCCAGCATGCTCGAGCAACTGAAACGTAAACGCCGCGAACAAACCGTGATGGGGCATCGCCTTGAAGAACCGCGTCTGACCTTGTGGGCAGCGTTTTGGGCCTTGGTATATGTCGGCTTGCCGGTGGCGGTGCTGGGCTTGGTGCTGGATGTGCTGATTCAATGGGCTACGGGACGTTGTCTTGGGCTCTGGTGTTATTTCTGAGTTTAATCTTTGCTCTCGTCTTTGCTCTCTTCTTGCAGATGCTGTAAACCATCTAGCGCATCTTTTTGTTCCGCTTTTACACGGGCGATACGCGCAGCGAGATCGACACTATAGGTCTCCAGACGAATCGTCAGCGGTTCACCGGTTGCGCTAGTTTCAGGTGCTGCAGGCGTGTCCTGCAAATGGGTTTCATGCAGCGGTTTGACGATCGCCGGCGGTGCATTGTGGATATCGTTCAGTACGCGCGCTTCGATTGGCCCGGTGCGCTCGGTCGCTTCAAAGGCCGATTCTAGAAACTGCTGGTTGGGCAAACGGGTGGCGCCATCCGGCCTGAACACATCAAATTCGGATTCGTGTGGCTCGGGATCATGCTTGTCATTGCTTTTATTTTGGCTCATGAAGACCCAAGCTCAACACACTCATTGGCGACACTCTTGTTGGAACTGCTCTCGCGCACGCACTAGATTTTTCCTGAATTACTTACCGCAAGCGTAGCGCCAGCCGCCAGCACCGCCCGGGTTTTTCGTTAACTTATCGACGGGGCCCGACGTATTGACTTGCCCGATCAGACTACCCTTGGCCATGCGCTCGGTATACATCGAGTAAGAAATAATCTGCGCAGTTTCTGTTTTGCAGTTGTATTCCTTCAGAAGTTTCATTGATAGCATGCCGCGTGGGCCGGGATCACGATACGACTGAATCTCCACCACGCGCCGTAAATCACCATTCTCGGACAGGGTAGAACTGTCGGCGTAGACCACGGTGCCGCGAATGTTTTCAAACACCTTCACCAGCTCGGCCTGAGCCGAGGCGCACAGGCCGAGCAAGAGCAACGCGGGAAGCAGATTCTTGGGTGTCATGGGATGTTCGCCGGTTTTGGTTGTCAATTGTTTAATGCAGAAACTAAAAAGTTATTGCCAATGTTATACCGCAAATTACATCAAACGCTAGCCGAACTGGCTGTGCTTTTACCGAGCAATGTCACGAATGCTTTCCACGAGCCTAGGTGTTTGAGGGCCGAATTTTTTTGACCCGGGTCAAAAATAAACAGATCAGTCACAATATCGCGCGGATTTTGTCGCTCAATTCTGGAAGAGGTAGCTCATTGAGAGCGGCAAAATGAACTTTATGCGCATCCTGTCCTGCGAATCACCACGGAGAAACAATGCCCAAGGTAAGTCAACGCGCCCAAAGTCTTGGGACCGAAAATGCATTCATCGTACTGGCTGAGGTCAACAAGTTATTGCGAGAAGGGCGCGATATCGTATCGTTCTGTATTGGGCAACCGGATTTTCATACGCCGGTCCATGTGCAGGATGCAGCGGTCAAAGCAATTCGCGAGGGTAAACACGGCTATACACCATCCGCTGGGATTGCCGAGTTGCGACAGGCAGTGGCTGATGAAATTTCGCGTACGCGTGGCATTGCGGTAAGTCCGGACGATGTGGTCGTGGGGGCGGGTGCCAAGCCATTTATTGGTTACACCATTCTCTCGGTGACCGATTATGGTGCGGGTGACGAAGTGATTTACCCGGTGCCGGGATTTCCGATCTATGAATCTCAGATCAAGGCGAGCGGTGCGGTCGGTGTACCGATTTTTCTGCGCGAGGCGCGTAATTTCAGTCTTGATCCACAAGAACTTGCAGCACTCATCACGCCAAAGACACGATTATTGATTTTGAATTCGCCGCAAAATCCCACCGGTGGCGTGATTCCCAAGCAGGATATGCAAGCAATCGCGGAGGTACTACGTGCGCATCCGCAGGTATGGGTTTACGCAGACGAAATTTATGGTCGCCTAATTTATGACGGTGAGTTTCATTCGATCGCTTCGGAGCCGGGCATGCAGGAACGCACCATCATTGCTGATGGTTTATCTAAAACCTACGCCATGACAGGTTGGCGTCTGGGCTATATGGCGAATCGGCAGTTGGCACCTTTCTTCACCACCTGGATCACGAATACCGAGTCATGTGCTTCGCAAATCACGCAGTGGGCTGGCGTCGAGGCATTACTCGGCCCGCAAGATGATGCTGATCGCATGCGCGAAATTTTTCAGCAGCGACGTGATCTGGTGGTCAATCTGTTAAACGATATCCCTGGCGTCACGTGTCAGTCACCGGGAGGCGCTTTTTACGCTTGGCCGAATGTGACCGAGGCTTGCCGCGTCACCGGTTGTCGTGATTCCGAGGAATTTCGTCAGCGCCTATTAACTGAGGCGGGCGTTGCTGTGTTGGCGGATATTCACTTTGGTCCGCGCGCTGAGGACGAGGGGCAACATATTCGTTTGAGTTACGCCGCATCAGATCAAGCGATTCGTGAGGGTGTAGGGCGGATTAAAGCATTTGTAGCGAAGGGAAATTCTTGATGTCTGAGCATGGATTGAAAGTAGCGCTAGTTACCGGCGCGGGCGCAGGTATTGGCAAGGCGACGGCGAAAGCGTTTTTACGTGCGGGTTACCGCGTCGTGATGGCTGGTCGGCAGCTCGATAAGCTCGAGCAGGCGATTGCTGATATCGGCGGTACCTACGAGAACACACTCGCGCAGCGCTGTGATGTGGGCGACCCGGAAAGCGTTAAGCAGTTATTCGCAGCAACCCAAAGCAAATTCGGTCGGCTCGATGTGCTGTTTAATAACGCGGGTGTCAGTGCGCCTGCGGTGCCGATTGAATCATTAAGCTACGAGCAGTGGAAAGCGGTGGTGGACGCTAACCTTACTGGCGCATTTTTGTGCTCGCAAGAGGCGATTCGCATGATGAAGGCGCAAAATCCGCAGGGTGGACGCATCATCAACAACGGCTCCATCTCGGCGCATGCACCGCGCCCGATGTCGGCGCCGTATACCGCAACTAAGCACGCCATCACCGGACTTACCAAGTCGATTGCACTCGATGGCCGCGCCCATCGTATCGCCTGCAGCCAGATTGACATCGGCAATGCGGCTACCGAAATGACTGAGCGTATGGCGGCAGGTATTCTGCAGGCGGATGGCACCACTAAGGTGGAGCCGCGAATGGACGTCAACCACGTGGCCGATGCTGTGCTGCAAATAGCCGAGCTCCCGCTGGAGAGTAATGTGCTCTTTATGACAATCATGGCGACTGGCATGCCCTACGTCGGCCGCGGCTAGGAGCGTGTCTCGTTTGGCCGCTAGCGGCGTTGGCAGCCCTTGCCGTACGTCTTGTACTGTCTGCGGTGCCGCCGTCTTGCTATCGATCTAACGAGACACGCTCTACACGCCTCGAAACAAAATGTCGCTGGCTAGACGGTGGGCGGCTCGCCGATCCACCAATGCATGAAGGTTTGCGCTTTGTCAGCTATTTCCGGGGATTTAAGCCGTCTTTCTGCTTGTCAAACCAGTAATAATAAATGTTTTGGTGCGGCGCAAGAATTATCGCTTGACAGCGTAATTTCGCACAGGCAAAATTTGCCTTGGTGCGTTGCACAATAGCCGTGCCACCATAATTCAACCCCGGAGAGCAGAACCATGAACATCGCCATCGACCAGCTGTCGAAAGCCAGCAAAACGCAAGCCGAAGCTCAGATCCAAACGATTTCAGCCATCGCCGAGAAGACCATGCATGCGGTCGCGGAACTGGCTGAGTTGAACGCTGCGACTATGAAGGCCTCGCTCGAAGATTCTTCCGCTATCGCTCAAGAGATTCTCGCTGCCAAAGACCCGCAGTCGGCACTCGTGATCGTGCAGTCGCAGGCGCAGCCGTCTGCAGAGAAGGCCGCTTCGTATGCGCGTCATCTGACCGCTATCGCCACCAAGGCACAAGCTGAGCTGGGCAAGGTTGCGCAAGAGCGTATGGCCGAGACGACTGCTCATTTCCACTCGCTGGTGAACGACATGAGCAAGACCGCACCTGCGGGTACCGAGCCGTTCGTTGATATGTTCAAGTCGAATATGGCGAACGCCAATGCGATGTACGAGCAATTCGCCAAGGCGGGTCAAACTGCGTACGATCATTTCCAGTCGCAACTCGGCGACATGGGCAGCCACTTCGGCGTTTCTGCCAAGCCTGCCAAGTCGAAGAAAGCCGCTGCTGCTGCCTGAATCGTCTGTCCGCATGATTAGAAAAGGCTGCCTTGGCAGCCTTTTTTATTTCAGCTCGAAGGGCACAAAGCACGTTGATGTTTATAGCGACGCAAGTGATGAGCCGATTAGAACAGCGGTAGCTGCGACTCTTGCAGTAGATGCTCGGTGACAAATCTCAGCAGTAGCTGATGATGCGTGCCGTTATGCCACTGCGGCTGCATGTACTTCTTCCAGTACCAGCTCTGCTCGCTCTCCGGGTGGCAGCCGATCAATCCGATCTGGCCTTGCACGATCGCCATCGGATCACCGTTGGCATAGGTAGCGACTTCCTCGAACTCGCCGCCGATGAAGGTAGGGCCGTCATAAAAATACATACGTTCAGGCTCGCCCATCCAGCTGACTTGCGCTGTCGTTCCGTACGAGGATTTGATCTCGGCATTCCGACGTTTGATGTACTGCTTGACGCGGGTGTCGGCGAGGATATCGAAGTAATACGCATCGGCCCAGTAAGCCCCCATGCAAATGCCGAGGTACTTGCCGCCGCGGCGCAGGAATTTGCGTACCTCACGCAGATTGGATTTCAGCAAGCCGCTGAAGGTGCTGGCGTCGCCATAGCCGCCAGGGAATACGACCATTTCTACGTCATCAAAAAATCCCTCTTGCACCGAGTGCCGGGTAAAGATGCGCAGGTTGTAGACCGGTGACAAGGCCTGAATAATCCCGTTCACGGACTCGATCGAACAGATCGGATGGTGCAGAAAGATGGCGATATTTTTTTTCACAGCGTAGGACATCCTGCTCCATGCGTTCCGCCGCCGATGCAGTTCGGCCAGAGAAGGCGGGCGGGGTAATGATGTATAGCACACCTCGGCGCAATCGACACCTGCAAGAGCTGCTGACGAAAGACTCGCTCAGCACGTGCTAGGCTTGGTGAGCTCATGACCTTGCTGGGACCGGCGTTCACCATTGCGATGCTGCGTGCCATCGAGGCATTGCTGTCGCCGGTGGTCGCCGATCTGGTGCTGGCGGTGGGCATGGATGTGGTGCTTGCGATCCTGCTGGCACCCGAGCGGCCGGTTTGGCTGGCCAAACCTGGGTCGATCGCAAAAAAATTTTCCAAAAAGTAATTCCTCTGGGGAAATTGTTTCTATAATCCCGAGGATATTTTCTTGTGAATTCAATGGTGTATCGAGCAACCAGCAGAGCCGATTACTTGCCTGGACTCGATGGCGTGCGCGCCATCGCGGTGCTCGCCGTTCTCTTCTATCACCTCGACCTGCAGGGCTTTTTCAGCGCTGGTTTCCTGGGCGTTGATCTTTTCTTCGTTCTGTCGGGCTTTCTGATTACCTCGCAGCTGCTGCGCGAGTATGAGCGCGACCAGACCATCTCGCTGCGAGAGTTTTACATCCGACGCGCGCGCCGTTTGTTCCCGGCGGTGGTGGCGCTGCTTCTGCTTTGCGTGCTGCTGGTCGAGTACTTTGCGCCGGATGCCATCCACCGTACGCGCATTGATGCGCTGCCGGCATTCTTCTACGCCTCCAACTGGTGGCAAATTTTCTCCGAGCAGTCTTATTTCGAGATCAGCGGTCGCCCACCTTTGTTTCAGCACTTGTGGTCACTCGCGATTGAGGAGCAGTTCTACATCTTCTGGCCGCTGGCGCTGATCGCAATCCTACGCTTGGGGCAACGTCTAAAGCTGCATTGGTTTGCGCTCGGACTCATGCTGCTCTCGGGTGGATGGATGATCTTGCTGTCGATACAGCGCGGATTCCCTGAGGCAGTTGACCCCAGTCGAGCCTACCTCGGTACCGATACCCATGCGTTTGGATTATTTGCAGGCGCAGCCTTGGCAGCGCTGTGGGATCCGCGCGCGCGCCGCATTTCGCAGCCGGAGCCCACAGTAGTCGCTAGCTCACCATGGGGCCAGGCACCGGCCACCCGTATCGACTGGCTCGGTATGGCTGCCCTAGCACTGCTGCTCGGGGCAATGCTGCTGAGTGGAGATGGCAGTTTGTGGCTGTACCGCGGTGGTTTCATTGTGTTCGCGTTGGTGACCGTGGTGTTCTTGTTCGCCGCGACGCAGCCGACAGGCTCGCTGCCGCGTTGGTTAAGCCAACCACCGCTCGTTTGGCTGGGTAAACGCTCCTATGCGCTCTACCTGTGGCACTGGCCGATTTATGTTTTGTTGCGCCCCGAGTTTGAACTACCCGATCATCCGCTGCTGCAATCGGTAGTGCGCTTAGTGCTGACAGGTATTGCGGCAGAACTGTCGTATCGCTATGTCGAGCAGCCAATTCGTAGCGGCGCACTTTTCGAATGGGCGAAGCAGCGGCGCGGTGCTTACCTCGGCTATATTTCGACCGGCTCGGCGATGGCGGCTGCGGTGTTGGTCGTGGTGTTAGTGCGTCCCGCGCCGCCTCCGGTGATCGGCATCGAAGCGGTTGCGATCGAGCATGAGCATACTAGTGAGCGTTCGATGGACCAACCCGTGGTGGTTCGCCCTTACCGCACGATACGAGCCGCCTGCGGCCGTTCGGTATCAACCGTGAGCGACCAGCTGCCACCGCCACAACTGACAGTGATCGGCGACTCCGTCTTGCTCGGCGCTTCCGAGCATCTGCTGCGACGGATTGACGGCGTGGAGATTGACGCCGCTGTCGGGCGCCAGATTCGCGGCGGCTTGGTGCGGGTGCTAGATTTGAAATCGCGCCAGATGCTCGCCAATACCGTCGTCATTCACCTAGGCACCAATGGCTTCATGGGTGAGCGAGCAATACGAGATGTGCTGACGCACTTGCGCGACCGCAAAGTCATCCTGATCAATGTCAAGGCACCACGCCGTTGGGAAGGCCCGAACAATGCGATGTTGGCGCAAATAAGTAATGAGTACGCTAACGTCAAAGTGATCGACTGGAACGCCATCAGTCGCCGACGCAATGACTACTTCGCTGCAGACCGTGTCCATTTGTCGCGTAAAGGTATACAAACCCTGAGCGCTGAAATTGTGCGCGCTGCAGGGGTTCGTCATGTCAGCGGCAAGGCCGCAAATGCTTTGCACGTGGTCCCCTGTCGTTACTAAGATGCCTGGAATCTTCCACCGGCGCCTGACGCTGGCGCTGCTCTCGGCTGTGACTTTGCAACTGTTCGTGACGGACGGTGCGCTCGCTGAGCCAAGCGCACGGCACTTCAACCTGCAAAGTGGTCAGCAAACTGGCGAGTTGCGCTGCCCGCTGAAGCCCAGTGTAGGACAACGCCATACCCCGCCACTCGAAGAGTTGGAGCCGCCTGATGCTGAGGAGTTAGATCAGATCGGCGCGCTGTTGAATTCAACCAGCCGAACCGCAGAACGTCTTGATACCTCCGGCACCATTCCGAAGCGTATCGCGATTTGGGGCGACAGCCATCTAGCAGCGGGTTCCTTCGCCGCCGAGATGCGGCGAATACTAGGCGCGCAAGGTGTGCGTCCGCGTATCGCATTCCTGCCGATGACGATGGGTCGGGCTGGCGTGATCCTGCCTTTACGCCGCTTCTGCATGGATGGCTGGAAATCCGAGCTGGCCTATAACAGCCGCACCCAGAACGTAGCGACAGGAATCGGTTTGAACGCGCTACAAGCCGAGCAGGGCGCTTACCTATGGCTAGATCTGCGCAATCAAGCAGGTGAGGCTGAGGTCGAGAGCGTGGAGTTGTTTTTCAATGCGAGCCAGAGCGCCGCAAGCGCAGTGATCAGTGTCGATGGCGGCCCCGAGGCCCGAATCGCACTCGAAGCCGATGACGCATTCGGTCGTGTCAGTATCAGCGCAACTGATGGGCCAATCTCGGTCTTGAAGTTGCGTGCGCAATCGCCGCTGATCCTGCACGGCCTGAAGCTCAATTACCGCGAGCCACCGGCGGCGGTACTGGATGCTTTTGGTATTCCGGGCGCCACCATGCGCGCCTGGCAGCAACTCGACCCCGCTTATTTCAGTCGATACTTCGACACCACCGCTTATGAGATGGTGATGCTGGAGTTTGGCACCAACGAAGGCAATTCGCGTCCGTTCGATGCGGCAGGCTATGCGCAAATGCTCGACGCTGCTTTGCAGAATATGCGAGCGGTTTTCCCGGCGGCGCGCTGTGTGTTGATCGCACCAGGCGACCGTGGCGTGTTGCTGCCAAAATCCCGCAAAAAGACCGGCAGGCGATCGGCGAGCGGTGAACGGGACAGTAACTTGTCCGGTAGCCTGCTGCGCTTTTCTCACATCCACGAGAAGATATTCCAGATGCAGCAGCGGATCGGCAACCGCTATGGCTGCAGCGCCTGGAGCATGCAGAGCGCCATGGGTGGCGCTGGGTCGGCTTATCGCTGGATGCTGGGCAACCCGCCGCTGATGGCGCGGGACCTTACTCATTTCACCCCGCCAGGCTACCAGCGGCTGGCGCAGGAGCTGGCCGAGGCGCTCGGCTGGAAGTCCGGCCTGCCTGGGCCGTCCAATTCCGGGGTGCCTGATCTCCGGCAAAACCCCTCAGATCGCCCGTAAAACCTCACTAATTCGGGTAGTGCGGCAAACAATTGCCGGATTGACTATTCAGGAATCGGTGCCTGCTGACGATCAGTTCTTGACGCTGGTTATTAATATCCAATAAACTCTCCGACCCTGCTTCGGCAAAAATAGTTATTTGAAAACAGGCCGTTAGCTTCAAACCATGTTCCGCAAAACACCTATCGCTTGGCTGTGTGCCGCTCTGTTCGCCTCGTCCGCTTCGTATGCGGCGACGCCTGCTGCTGCGCCCCTCGATACTGTACTTGGCGCAGATAGCAGCAGCTACACCCGCACTGAAGCGCGGGTTGCGGTCATGCCGGTGCTTGGCATCAATGACGAAGATTTTCCACTTGAGCCGCTGGCAGCTGGCCAGGGTGATCTGTGGGAGCGCATCCGCAAAGGGTTCAGCATTCAAGAGATGAGTAGTCCGCTGGTGTCCAAGCACACCGCCACCTACGCTGCTCGTCCTGAGGCTTTCGAGCGCCTGGGTCTGCGCGCTTCACGCTATTTGTTTTATGTTGTGCAAGAGCTGGAAAAGCGTGGCATGCCGACCGAGCTGGCGCTGTTGCCGGTGATCGAGTCTGGTTTTAACCCGAACGCTTATTCACATGCGAAAGCGGCGGGCATGTGGCAGTTCATACCGAGTACCGGTTTACGCTACAACCTGAAGCAGAACGCATTCCGTGATGAGCGCCGTGATGTGGTGGCCTCCACCAATGCTGCGCTCAGTTATCTGCAGCAGTTGCACGACATGTTTGGCGACTGGCAGCTGGCGCTTGCCGCCTACAACTGGGGTGAGGGTTCTGTCCGCAAGGCAATCAACCGCGCACGCGCAGCGGGCAAGGGCACGGATTACATCAGCCTGTCGGCTTACATGCCGGCGGAAACCCGCAATTACTACCCCAAGCTGCAGGCAGTAAAAAATATCGTTGCGCTACCATCGCAACACCAGATTCGCTTGCCGGAGATTGATGACCAGCCGTACTTTACGTCGGTCAAAAAAACCCGCGACATTGATATCAAGCTGGCGGCAGAGTTGGCCGAGATGCCACTTGAAGAGTTCAAAGCACTGAACCCGCAGTTCAATCGCCCGGTGATCACCGGTAGTGCTGACACCCAGATTCTGCTGCCGCATATCAATGCGGAGCGCTTTAAAGAAAACCTCGGCAACTGGACGCGTACGCTTTCCAGCTGGACCTCGCTCAAAATCTCCGCAGCACGTGAGCGTATCGAGACCATCGCGACACGATTCAAAACCACCCCGCAGATCATTCGTGACGCTAATGCGATTCCACCCAACATGCAACCGACTGCAGGCTCGACGCTAATCGTGCCGAAAACCAGCATCGAGGCTGCAGAGATCGGTGCTGATATTGCCGACAACGCGGTACTTGGTCTGGTGTCCGAAGGTGGCGCTCGTCGTGGCGCCCGAGCCGGCAGCCGCGAGTCCCGCAGCAAGCCGTCAACCCGCGCCCGCCGCACCGCTGCGCGCTGAGCCGCCCAACAAGCTTAGCGCTTCGGGCTCAACGCTGGACCGAGCGCATCCAGCGCAACATCCCTGAAAAAATTACCTCGCGGTTCACTTCGTTGAAGTTCTCGTGATAATTCTGCGCGAATACCTGCAATTCGAGCAGTGCAGCTGGGATGGTACGCAGCATGGCCTTACTCACCGATGCGTTCGCCAGACGATCATCACCCGCGACGACCGCGAATACCGGCAAATTCCACCCGCTCAAATCACCTTGCAGCGCCGCCTGCGCATCTAGCAGGCTACGCCCGAAACGCATACTGGCGTCAGTGCCGCGCCGCTGTAACAATGAATCCGCAATATGTCGCTCGGTGATCTCGCGGTCATGGGTCAGCCAACGCGTCAGATCTTCCATAGGCACTTTCGCAGTCGGGAACAACTTCGCCAGCCAGCGCGATAAAGGAATCATCCAAGGCGGTACCGGGATGGCGTTAGCGTAGTAGGGCGACGATAGCGCTACACCGGACGCGGCATACGGCAATAGTTTGTTGGAGAGCACGAGATGGCTTGCAATCAGCGCGCCCATCGAATGTCCCACGATAAACAAAGGCGTTTGCGGATATTTTGCGCGTACCCAGTCCAGCATCCGAACCACATCATCGATGAACACGTTAAAGCGGGGAATGTCGATGAGCTTGTTGCGGCCATGACCATAAAGATCAAAGCTGATGGTGGTCATACCGTGCTGTTTGAAATAGCTCCCGACCGTCTCGTAATCGCCCGAGTGCGACATGCCGCCATGAATGCCAAGGATCACAACCTCGGTAGTGTCTGCCTGCCAAATACGCACTTTGCGAGTGCCGTCAGGCGCTGTTAGCTCGAACAGTTGATCTTCCTGGTAGCTATACACACTCATTTGCTAACGCCTTCACCTGGTTAGTCAGATACGGAGGTTAGTGTAAAGGCGTTCATGCTAGACCACGAAAAATCAACAAAAGCTGTACTACGCAACGATGCTGCCGGGGGATGAGTGCTGGTATGCGGTCCTTCGATGTTACTGGAGGTGCTTTGGCGGACTTTAGGGGATATCTGCGGTACCTCTGTCCATCTATTTTTCGCCCTCGACTGTGATATTGATGGTCTTACGCATTTTTTCGCCGAATGATCGGTGCGCGCTATCGGCGAACTGCAGAGTAAGTTTGTATTTACCGGGCTGCAGGAACATCAGGCTTTCGGTTTGCCCCTTGTCGAAGTGCTTGTGCTGATTATCATTTGGGATCACGTAGCCAGGCTCAATATCTCGAGCATCAATCAGCACATGGAAATGACCGACACCTTCGCGTTTGTCGCTGACAGGCGCAACGCGCATGCCATCCACCTTGAATTTGAGGGTAAATGTGGTCGGTAGAGTATCGCCATCACGCGGCTCGACAAAGTCGACTGATTGCGCGCTGACACCAATCGAGATCAGTGACAACATCATCCCAAGAGTGATTTTACGGAGCATCTTCATAGTTCAACCTTTGCTTGCCTGAGAAACCGGAGTGGAATGTTGACGTACTTGTCGTGCTGCCATGGAGATAAGTCGTACACTTCGCTGCTGGCTGCGCTGGAACCAGACGGGTGGACCGCTCATGCTACGGCGTTTTTTTTGCTGAAACGAACGTTGCTTGCTGCGTAGTGTTTCGCCGGACAGCGCTGTATCTGGGTCGTGAATAGTGCCGAATGAACGATTCGCCGCAGCGATCTCGCGGCTGAAATCGCGCTCGGCTTCAGCGATATCGTCTGCCACTGAGCGCAGCTCCTCAAGTGGGTTCAAGGTATCGGAAACGTCTTTGGATTGCTGCTGCATCTGCTCCTTGAGCTTCTCTGCCAGCATCTGTTGATTGACCTCGGTTTTGAGCAAAGACAGATAGCCTTGCAACTTACCGTAAAGACGTCCTGCCACCCGCGCGACAGTAGGTAAACGCTCGGGACCAATCACTATCAAGGCAACCCCGCCAATTAGCGCTAATTTGGTCAAGCCGAGATCTAGCACTTTCAGCTCCGTTTACCACACACGATATCCATCAACTCGTTGTTGCGAGTACCTTCGACGACCGGCCGCCATTCATCTTCACGATCAGCACCACTACTAACCTTATTGCCCTTGAGATAAGGCTCCGAGAAAAACTCCCCCTCAAGGTTACGAAACTCTCTCGCTGCGCATTTGTACTCTTTATGCGAGCGATTGGATTGAACACCATTCAATGGAAAGCTGTAGCTCAGCATTTCCCAGACAGATACGGTGGCACCATTGGCAATAATCGTCTTGTCGTCGTAGTAAAACTCAGCCTTGCCATTGTCACCGTACATGACCCAGTCGGCGTGGGCCACATTGGAGGCCAGTAGTAATCCCATTATCAGTTTTTTCATGGGTGAGGCTCCTCCATCGTGGTCGGTTGTCGAGACGCCGCCCAAAGGCGGTACAAATAGATACTCGGAAAAATTAGTGCAAATACATAGGCAGCGATCGTCAGCCAAATTCCCTCAAGCCCAAATTTTGGGCCAAGCAAATGCCGAAACAGCAGGTACATTACAAACGCCAGCGAGAAATAAATAATCTTCTGACGAGATTTAAGTGTCATGAGCGATGCTTATAGCGAGTTGACGAAGGCGATTAAATCCTCGCGCTCTTTTTTGGAAAATCCGGCAAACAGATCGCGTGATGCTTGCGCTTCACCACCATGCCAGAGAATGGCTTCCAGCACATTTCGTGCGCGGCCATCGTGTAGTAGGTGAGTGCTACCGTTGACCTGCGCAGATACACCGATCCCCCATAGTGGTGCCGTGCGCCAGTCACGTGGCCCAGCCTTGAAATCCGGTCGGCCATCCGCCAGACCCGGGCCCATATCGTGCAACAGCAGATCGGTGTAGGCGCGGAAAGTCTTCTTCGAAATCTGCTGCAACGCCGGGAACTCGCCGGTGCGTAATTCAGGGATATGGCATTGCGCGCAACGCGCTTGGGTGAATAGCTGCCCGCCGCGGATCACCTGAGCATCCTCTTGATTGCGAGGTGCAGGCGCATCGAGTGCGAGCTGCCAGAAATGCAGTTCATCCCAAGAGTAATCAAGCAACTCGGGTTTATTCCCGGGCGGCATAGCACGGCACAGTGTTTGTATCGGCGGGCAGTTCTCTTCGATATACAGCGACGAGGTCACCCCCATATCGCCATGAAACGCTGCTGCAATCTGTTGTTTGACTGAGGGTTGGTTTGCCTTCCAGCCAAAGCGTCCGAGCGCGGTGCGTTTATTGATGTCGTCTCGCACATAGTTCGGTCGTCCATTCAAACCTTGTGATTGCTGCAGTTTGGCTAGCGCGAGAATATCTTCTTCAGTCACTGCTTCTAGGTAGCCTGCGCCAAATACCACTTGGGTATTGCGTAGCGAGGTCAAGACGGTTGAATCGATAGGGCCGAAGTTCGGTTTTTCAATTCGCACCGACGGTTTGCGTAGTTCAACTTCAGTGCCATCATCCAGCTTGACGGTGAAGGGTATCCAGTCAATGTATAGCTCTGCTTCGCCCGGCTTTAGGTTTTCTTTCAGGCCGACATTGACACCGAATACTTGTAACTGATCGCCATAATTCGGATGCGGAATTGGTCCACCATCCGATTCTTCACCCGGAACCGATAGTCTGAGTAATTGCTGGAAAGCGATGGCGCCGGGTTCATCAAACGTGCGACCACGTCCAGCTTGCACATGACAGCCAACGCAAGAGTTAGCGAGGAAGGTCGGTCCTAGACCCCACTCACCACCAAGTAGCGGGAACACTACCCACGGGGCTTTGAACTGTTTTTCACCCGCACGAAACTTTCGTAACTCGCCATGCGAAAGGCCGGGCACCGGTTGCAAATATGCCTCGTTCGGGGGGATTGGTTTTGGTGCTGAACGCGTCACCTGCGATTGGGATACCACCGGCAGTAATAGGGCAGCCAGCGCGCATAGCGTTGCGACGGCTAGCGCAGTAAAAGCTGAACGATGGCGTAGTGATTGGTCGGATGCAACCGGAGAATAAATGACAGGATTATTCATGGCTCTAAGATGGATTATCTTGGCGATTATGGTTTTTACCTGACTCGTTTTACTTCTGCCTCAGCTTACCAGAACATGAGCATAAAAAAACCGGCAGCGTGAGCTGCCGGTTAACTATCAAGGTCTACAGGAAGATTAACCACCATCAGCCACGATTGACCCGATGTCTTACCAGTTTCACCCTTCGGAGATCATCATCAGCACTTCTGTTCCATCTTGCACGATTTATAAGTCTCGTCTTTTTCTACAACGCCTTCACAGGCTTCCTTGACATTGATCTTCGCGTTACGACAAGCAGTCCCCAGGGCCACCATGGAATCGCTTGATGCATTTTTCATGTCGCAGAAGTAATCCTGCTGTTTTTTCGCATCGGCGCAGGTGCCGACGCGCGTCTTTTTCTCGCCGTGGTGATCTGCTACGGCGATTCCCCCGACTAATGTCAGCATTAGCCCCAAGACCAAGCTGCTTTTTGTCAATTTCATTATTAACTCCTCCTGTTCTCAATCGGCAGTACCGTGCGTGTGCCGTATGCCGGCGAACCGGCATACGGTCACTTCACCGCATTAGCCGAGATCAAACTCCCGGCCTTGCTTAGCGATGTAGCCATACGCAGCGTTGCTACGCTGGCCGCCCATTGCCAAGTACTCAGCCTTCATCTTCGCGATCATGTCGTTGTCAAACGGCGTAGTCATCGCATCGGCTGCCATCTTCTGCGCATCAAGCTTGTACAGCTTGGCCGAGTTGAGACCGAAGATCTTGTTCTTGACTGTACCGCGGCCTTCACCAAGCTTGATCTTCCAGCCTTGCTTTTTCATGATGTCGTCTGGAATCTCGAGGCGACGCATCGCTTCGATCTGCCATTGTGGCGAGCCGTACCATACTGAGTCGGTACCCCAGACCACACGATCCGGACCCATCAGGTTGACCAGCTGACCGACGAAGGCCGAGCAGAAGCGCGGATCGGTGACAGCAGTCGATGCGAACACCGAGCCCAATTCAGCGTACACGTTGTTAACGCCGAACTTCTCCGGGATACGTGCCAAGTCGGTCGACCACTGGATGTAGCCATCCTTCTCGAACTGAGCCATTTCCATGTCAGGCTTATCAGCAAGCCATGGGCGGAGCGCTGCGTGATAAATCACGAAGTTCATCTTCGGCCAGTCTTTAGCAGCCTTACCGAGATCGTTGACGGTCGCGTGTTCCCACGTACCAGCAAACGCTTTCTCGTAGTCACGTGGCATCAGACCCTTGTGGATACAGATGGTGTTGATACCTGCCTTCAGTGCTTTCTCGTAGAAGGGGTACATCAGCTTCTCATCATCCAGGCGCCATGCAAACTTCGACGGACCGAACGGATCACCAATGGTGTACGATTTCCAGGACACTGGCTTCAGTTCCTCAATCGCACGATCTACTTCATCCATCCAGTTTGGATACTTCGGTGTGATCACAGCATGGCCGAGCATACGTACCGTACCTGCCATCTTGTTCACCGAACGGCAAGCGTTTTGGATCGCGTCGTTCGACAACAGCCACCAGTTCGGATCATCAAATGGTGCGCCCGACAGCAGTGCCACCGAGGTGTCCGAATCAAGGAAGATTTCCTTGAGGTAGTTATCCATCTTGTAGCGCGACAGGTTCGTCGGAATGTTGCCGATGTTCGGGTTGACCTTGGCGCCTTCCGCCCACTTGGTCAGACCGAGCAGGCCTTCCTCTTTAAAGTCATCGCGGATGAAGTGGGTCTGGTCATCAAAAATAAACTGGCCCTTGTACTTCGCCTTGCGTTCGCCAGCCGCATCCGGGTTCTTCGCCTCGACATCGCTGACGTCAAACACGTTGCCATAGACCTGGTTCATCGCCATAAACGCGGTAGCCATACCTGATGAAGTCGCCAGGAAGTCACGGCGGCTCATATTGTGGCGCTTGGCTTCCTTGTCGGCCATTTCCTTAATCAGGAATTCGACCTTCTTTTGCTTCTCGGTTTGGGGCAGGGGGTTGTACTCACCATTCGACACCATTTGGGTCGGGATTGGTGAGCGGAACGCTGCTTCGTCTGCATGTAGACACTCTGCAAACTCACGCTCCGTCATCGAAACACCAAATGGCCTTTGCTTGTCAGTCATTTTTGTCTCCTCAGGTTGTTATTCAGGGTGGCTCCACCCTGTTTGCTGCAAGGCCACGCTGCCAGAGAAGCTTCCTTTAAGAAGGTCTCGCTACCAGCCCAACCCTCAACATCGTCGCTGCGTGATGACTCAGTGCAGCATATTCGCCTTCACACCCATGACAGACGGGGTTAGAAGCGATTCCTAAAACCTAAGAGCAATCTGTGTGCCAATGGCCGGGCAGCGCTTGCCTGTTCGACTTGGCTGAAATTCTGTTTCGTTTGCCGCGAATTGACTGAAGAAACAGCGAAGACTCAATGTCACCCAATACTTGATCATCGTCTCGGTGTAACACTAAGCTGTGACACTGTCACAGAGGTGTCACCAAGGTGTATCAGCGTGGTGGAGTGATGCCATGTTGCTTCATGCGACGGTACAAGGTCATGCGTGAGATGCCGAGATTTTGCGCTGCAGCAGTCACATTCCATTGACAAGATTCGAGTTCAGCAAGGAGTTCTCTTGCTTGCTTGCCATGGCGCGACAAGTCACGCGCAACCAAGGGACTCTCAGGGTCATTTAAATCGGGGTTTACCAAGTACTCCGGCAAGTCGCCCACCGTGATCAAGCGATTCGTGCACACCGCTACCGAGAAGTCGATCACATTGGTCAGCTCTCGCAGGTTGCCTGGCCAGCGGTGACGCATGAGTAAAGACTTCGCCTCGGCCTCGATCACAAGCGGTGGTTGATGCGGTGTTTTTTCGGTTTGCTTGGCAATTGCGCGATCAATCACCCAGCTCAAATCCTGACGCTCGCGTACTGGGGGCAAGGTGAAATGCGCGCCATTCAAACGATAGAACAAATCATCGCGGAACAAGCCCTCGCGCACGCGTGACTCTAGATGACAATGCGTCGCCGCAATCACACGCACATTCACCGGCACCGGGCGCTGCGCGCCTACCGGCACGACCTCTTTTTCCGAGAGTACCCGCAGCAGGCGTGTTTGCATCGCCTTTGGCATATCACCAATTTCATCGAGGAACAGGGTGCCGCCATCGGCTTCTTGAATCAAACCTTTTCGTCCCTTGGTCGCCGCGCCCGAGAAACTGCCCGGGGCATAGCCGAATAACTCACTTTCGATCAGCGTGTCAGGGATGGCAGCGCAATTAACGGCAATAAACGGGCCATCACGTCGTTCGCTGCTTTGATGTAGCGCCTTGGCAAAATATTCTTTACCGCTACCGGTCTCACCAGTGATCAAGATACTGATCGGTGAATTCGCCAAGCGGGCAGCGCGAGCGATTTGTTTCTCCAGTTGGGCATCGCCTTGGGTGAGGGCTTTGAGTTCGGCAGGAATTTGTACAGTAGCGCTATCGTCCGACCCGGTCATACTGCGACGAGCCGGCCACTTCACTGACAAGAACACGAGTTGTAATGCGTTATGAATTTTCAGTGCACGTCGATCAACGGGGCGCTCCGCCAGATAATTAGGTAAGTCGTCGACCGTCAGCTCGATCAGAGATGAAATTGACTGCCCCATTAACTCATGACTGGTGTATTGCTTGAATAGCTTTTGTGCGAGATGGTTATAGCCAACGATTTTTCCAGAGGCATTAATCGCTAGCAGATACTCCGGGCTGACTTCAAGGAACTCCGGCGCCGTCGACATACGCAACACCCACTGATCTCTGTAGTGATGCAGGAAGTAGGCATTTTCGATTTTATGCGCATACATACGCACTAATTGCAGTGCAAGGTGTTGGCTCGCCTTGTCAGAGGGTGAGGTGAGTAGCGAGATATCCAATACGGCTTTTAGATGACCAGCGGGGTCGTAGACGGGTGCTGCAGTACATGTCAGTGGAATATGGGTTGCGTCGAAGTGATCTTCAAGGTGAACTGTCAACGCCTCACCCGTCGTGATGCAGGTGCCAACACCGCAGGTTCCCGCTACCGTTTCATGCCAATTCGAACCCAGGTACAAGCCTGCTTTTCTCAGGCTGGCATCGAGTTGGATATCACCCATGAAGTCAACAGTGACGCCATGTGAATCGGTGAGAAGAATTGCGTAGCCTAGCCCAGCGACATGATGGTAAAGCGCCTCAACACCGTGACGTGCAATGTGCAGAAAATCTTCGAGCTGGTCTTTGTGTTCTCGAACCCGGTTACTAGGCAGGATAATCGCTTCCTGCATCCGGGTAGGATCGAGCTTGTGATCATGCACGCAGCGCATCCATGATTCTCGAATGATCTGATCATGCAATAGACCGGCCTGCGAGCGTGCCTCCGCGACCTGCACCACTGTCTCGATATGCTTCTTTTTTTCTGCTAGCACCGTGCCACCTTGAGGGTTGGGTTGGTCAGAGAGCCTGATCGTTTTTTCTTGTCAGTCAGGCCGACTCATGCAGCATTTATTTCTTTTGCTCCAAGATACACCGAGTTTCGGCTAATCCAAACATAAATCTTGGTAGTTTTTGATGCTGCGGTGCGATAGGATTTTCAAACTCATAATTTCACTTAACAAGTCGAAAACGAGTTTTGTACTTTGGTACCTTGGCGTCTTGTGCGATGGGGCCGATGCTTGTCGAATTAAAAATTCGGCGCCAAAGAAAAACGCACCCGAAGGTGCGTTTAAAGGTGCTACGGAGAGTAGAGGAGGGTACAGCGTAATCAGTTAGTTTTTCTTCTGGAAAAATGCCATGATTTCTTTGGCATCAAGTGTGCCGTCTTTGTCGCCATCGAGTTGTTCGAAGGCCTTAGCGATACCCTTGTGCTTCACTTCGCTCTTCTCGAGCGTACCGTCGTTGTCCTTGTCAGCCTTCATTACTTTGAAGGCGTTGATTTCAGCTTGATCAACAGTGCCATCTTTATCGACGTCGATCAGATCAAAATGCTTGGCCACCATCGGTATGGCTTTCGCTTCATTTTTGTCGAGCGTACCGTCATTGTCCTTGTCTGCTTTCGCCACGCTAGCGGCGAACACAGTACTAGCCGAAAGAGCTAAGACAAGAGCTAAGGAAAGTTTTTTCATAAAAAGATCCTGAAATTTAAATGATAAAAAATTCGAGTTTCAGATTTTCAATTACGCCTTAAGTCACCAGGTGTTGCGGCTTGCCTGCGATGAAGCACTCGATGTTATCGATAAGCTGATCGGCAAGAAACTGCATAGCGCCGTCCGATGCCCACGCCACGTGCGGTGTGAGAATAAAGTTCGGCGTTTTTATGTCCAGTAAAGGATTGCCATCCTTCGGTGGTTCTTTAGTCAGCACATCAAAACCTGCACCTGCGATCAAACCAGTTTCAAGCGCTGTTTTCAGTGCTTGCTCGTCCACCAAACCACCGCGCGCCGTGTTGATCAGAATCGCACTGCGTTTCATCTTCTTGAATTGCTCAAGACCGATGAAATTGCGTGACGATGGTGTCAACGGGCAGTGCAGCGAAATAATGTCCGACTCTGCGAATACTACTTCTGGGTCAGTGAACTCGACGTCCGGTGCCTTCGGCGGTGGATGGTCTGCAAATAAAACACGCATACCCAGTGCCTTGGCGATCGCTGCCGTGCCTTGGCCCAGTACACCTTCACCGAAAATACCAATCGTGCTGCCGTGCAGATCACGAATCGGATGATCGAAGAAGCAGAACTGATCCTGTGCCTGCCAGCGCCCGCGCAGCACGTCTTCTCGGTACGCAATCAAATTACGACGTAACGCAAAGATCAGCGCAAAGCTATGCTCCGGTACCGTGTGCACGGCGTAGTTACGAATATTCGCAACCGCCACACCACGCTCACGGCATGCATCCACATCGATCACATCGTAGCCAGTGGCTGCGACAGCGATCATTTTCAGGTTCGGCAACTGCTCCAGTGAAGCACGACGAATCGGCACCTTGTTGGTGATCGCAATCGTCGCATTAGAGAGTCGGTCGACGACCGACTGCTCCAACGTTTGTGCATGCTCTTCCCAGTGATGCGCGAAGCCCGGCTTACGGACCTCAGCCTTTAACGACTGCCGATCTAGGAAGACTATTTGTTCCATGAGATTCCTTAAGCTCGTTCGGGGTACCACGCATCAGCAAGCCTGACGGTGGCTGATGGGTGCGCCAGTATTCGCTCGCAGCTGCAACGCCGCTACCCGGAGTGACCGAGATACCGCAGTCGAGCATCGCCATTTCAGCGCCTGCAATCGCAGCCATCAAATGAACCTCGTTCATGTCGCCCAGGTGACCGATGCGGAACAGCTTGCCGGCAACCTTTGACAGACCAGCGCCCAGCGATACGTTGTAACGGCTGTAGGCACGTGCGATGACCTCTGCGCCATTCTTGCCCTCTGGGACCAGAATCGCGGAAACGGTATCCGAGTACCACTTTGCTTCTTTTGCGCACAGCTTCAGGCCCCAGCCTTTGATCACTGCAGCGCGCACGCCTTCAGCGAGGTAGTGGTGACGCGCAAAGATGTTGTCGAGACCTTCTTCCTCGATCATCTTGAGCGATTCCACCAGGCCGTACATGAGAGACAGTGCCGGGGTGTAGGGGAAGTAACCGGTCGCATTTGACGTCATCATGTCGCCGAGGTCGAAATACGCGCGTTTCATTTGCGCGCTCTCACGCATCGCGAGTGCTTTTTGGCTAGCGCACAGAATGCCCAAGCCAGCTGGCAGCATCAGACCCTTTTGCGAGCCAGACACAGCCATGTCAACGCCCCAGTCATCGAAACGGAAATCGATCGAGCCGAGCGAAGACACGCAATCTACAAACAACAGCGCAGGATGCTTGGCCTCATCGAGCGCCTCGCGAACACCTGCGATATCCGAGGTCACGCCAGTGGCGGTTTCATTGTGGCAGGCCAGAACCGCTTTGATCTTATGGCCGGTATCAGCTTTAAGAATGTCGGCGTACTGCTGCAGCGGCACGCCCGTGCCCCACTCGCAATCAACGATTTGCACGTCGAGGCCGAGGCGGGTGCACATATCAATCCACAAATGACTGAACTGACCGAAGCGAGCAGCCAGTACGCGGTCGCCAGGCGACAGGGTATTAGTGACTGCAGCTTCCCAGCAACCAGTGCCGGACGACGGGAAGATAAAAGGCGTGCCGTGTTCAGTACGGAACACTTTTTTCAGCCCTGGCATCATCTCGTTCGTGAGGGCAGGAAACTTGGGCGAGCGGTGGTCTTCCATCGATACGACCATTGCGCGCAGAACACGATCCGGGACATTAGTCGGCCCCGGTACAAATAAAAAGTTACGTCCAGCCATGATGCTCTCCTTCCATCTCAATATAAAAATTGGTTATGGGCACTCGGCGCTCCTCTTTGGGAGCGTGGTATTACGCCACTACCTCGGGTTTTTTGCGCTGCTTATCGTGCGTATACCGGATGTGCATCAGTCAGCTTCTTGACTTCAGCCTTAACGCGTTCAATCGTCGCTGCGTCATGTGGGTTGTCCAGTACATCGGCAATCAGATGACCGACCTTGGTGGCTTCCGCTTCCTTGAAGCCACGCGTTGTCATCGCTGGTGAGCCCAGACGAATACCCGAGGTCACAAACGGCTTCTCCGGATCATTCGGAATCCCATTCTTGTTGCAGGTAATGTGCGCCGAGCCCAATACCGCCTCAGCCTCTTTACCGGTCAGCTTCTTCGAGCGCAAATCCACCAGCATCACATGCGACTCGGTACGACCCGACACAATCCGCAAACCGCGCTCGATCAAAGCCTTCGCCAACGCATCCGCATTCTTCAAGACTTGCTGCTGATACGCCTTGAACTCCGGCGACAGTGCCTCTTTAAAGGCCACCGCCTTG
>JAIXQK010000039.1 GCA_027485795.1 Oxalobacteraceae bacterium | reverse complement strand
GTTTCTGGGGGAGCGAGCGCGAAAGAAGTCTGAGGATGTAACTTGGGAGGCGAGTGTCGACGGCTCAGTCAATCTATCAAACGCATCGTCGTCACAGGGTTCGTGGCGCTTCGTCGGCGGGACGGTGCTTCTCCCTAAAAATGGTTCGGATGCCTAACGCCAAAGATGAGCCAGACGGGTGGTTGGCGCAGGTCGTGCGAAAGCACGAACTGTGACAACTACCCGTCTTGGCTCTATCGCTTTGTTAGGCTCATTTTTCTCTTTCTGATCACAGGACGAATTCATACGCGTGATTGTTCTTCAGGCTGATGGTTCTGAATCTTCTTTGTAGGGGACTGCATAGTGTTCAGCTTCTTCAGCTCTTCTTCGAGTGTTCGTAGCTTCGTTCCCTCTTCGGTGGCTTTGTATGCTTCCCGTGCTGCATCGCATGCAGCATCATCATGTTTTCGCTTACGCCAGAACAGAGTGAGGAAGTCACCGATACCGGATGCTAAATCCCATAACGACATTGGTATTATTTCTGCCTAACGTCAAAAGTGAGCGAGACGGTTGCTTGGCGCAGAGCGTGCGAAAGCACGATCTGTGACAAGCAATCGGCTTCGCTCCACTGCCTTGTTAGGCTCATTCTTCATTTTAGTCTTTTTCTATATCTCACCTCAGGTGCGGGTTTCGTGAACCGAAATGAATCTTGCTTGGGAGTCGTATAATTAGCGTCATATAGTCGCTTTGAGTCCGCGCTGGTGAAAGTCCGTGTCTCGCCATTCATATAGACCGCCACAAAGCCATACGCTCCGCGAGGCTTCGCAAACCCCACGACCCACATACGCCTATCTGTAAGGTCGTGAAACCCGCACTCTGCACGAAAAACGTAGAACTTATCGGCATCGGGCTCCGTTTTTCCGAAGAACTGCTTCGCTAGCTCAATCGCTTCGCGATATCCAAGTTCCGGTGCGTCGAGAGCAGCGAACGATGTCGCGCGACCGGGTAAACAAGTCCAGAGCACGGAGAGAAAGAGTAAAATCGGCTTCATGTCTTTTTCTGCCTAACGTCAAAGATGAGCGAGACGGACACTTGGCGCAGGGCGTGCGTAAGCACGAACTGTGACAAGTATCCGGCTTCGCTCCATCGCATTGTTAGGCTCAGTCTTCATTTCCGTTCTTCTTCCTGAATAGATGAATCACGCCAACCAAGGCCAGGCACAATATTAGTGGCTCAAGCCAGCCAGCCATCAACACCGCCACATTTCCGCCAACGCCGTCATACATCAAGTCGCCCCTCACTTTCGCCTTCTCTAAATTGAGCGGTAGTTCAATCGCTGTTCGGAAGGCGATCTGGAGCACCCAAGACACAACTACGGCGATGGTGATCGGCGCTTTCCACGTCGCCGTCGCAAACAAACGAGACCGCTTCAAGGCAAGCGCAAGCAGCGGGGCCATGGGTATGGCTATCACGAATCCTATAACGCCAACTACAATATCTCGGTCGGCCAGTGTCATAATTCTGCCTAACGTCGAAGGTGAGCCGCGGAGGTAGATGGCGCAGGTCGTGCGAAAGCACGAACTGTGACAGCTACCGGAGTTGGCTCCACCGCATTGTTAGGCCAATTTTTCATTTTTGGTTGTATGCAATCTGGCTCCGAAGTGGGCGAAAAGTATCGCTGTGAGCACGAGAACTACTATCTCGGTGGTCAGTATCACATAGGTAAATAAATTCGTTGAGGTGAACATCGAGTAGGCGAGGATACCCGCCACGGTTGCGCACGACGCTAGCGCAACAATCAAGGCATCCTTGCTCGCCAAAAAGCCTAATGGGAATGCTATCAGAGCTCCTGAAATAGCTGCCCCAATGGATGAATGAGTCACTAAGCGAATATGCGTCGCTGTATACGATACGCCTGAATCTACAAACCACGGTAGAGTGCGTGCCCACTGGTGCTGAATGTAAACGTAGGTGATCGGTCCAATAGCGCATCCGAGTATAAGCCAGAATATATTTCGACGCGATTTCATGGTTTGCTTCTGCCTAACGTCGAAGGTGAGCCGCGGAGGTAGATGGCGCAGGTCGTGCGAAAGCACGAACTGTGACATCTACCGGAGTTGGCTCCACCGCGTTGTTAGGCCGATTTTGCTCTCTGTATATCATGCGCATGGAGGGCTCAGGGTCTTCTGGGAAAAGGTTTGTCTGCGTGGGTTTCCGGGGGAACGAGCGCGAAAGAAGTCTGAGGATGCAACGTGGGAGGCGAGTGTCGACGGCTCAGTCAATCCATCGGACGTATCGTCGTCACGGGGTTCGTGAAGCTAGGCCGGCGGGACGGTAATCCTCTCTAAAAATGGGTCAGATGCCTAACGTTAGAGATGAGCCACCGAGCGAGCGAGGGGCGAAGTAGGCGATGCCTTGCGTCCGACGGCGCGGGAGGTGCGAAGCAGCTCCCGTGACGGCGGGGCTGCGATGTTTAACGAGGTTGGCTCCATCGATTGGTTAGACTCAAGGTTAGCCATACATGAGAGAGGCAAGCCCGAGAGAAGGGAACAAGGGCGCCGTAGGAGCCGCCGCAGATTATGCGCGCTATGCGCGCCGCTAACCAATCCAAGGCGGCTCGGGGTATACCGCCCGCTATAGCCCAATCCGACAGGTCCGTCGGCGTGACCAGGTGTCGCAGGAATCTCCCTCACGTCAACGCCTCCCCGCAAGCTCGGCGCACCCGCGCTCTGCCTCGGCCGCTTCGCCTGCCGGACACCACCTTCAATATAAAAACGCCCTGTCTGCTGGATCGGCATTATATCAATCGAGGTCGGAGTGGGTGATCTAACGCTCAAAGTGAGCCGCGTAGGTAAATGGCGCGGGACGTGCGTAAGCACGACCCGTGACATTTACCGGAGTTGGCTCCACTGATTTGTTAGGCTCATTCCTCATTTTTCATTTCCGGTATTATTGTTTCGATAGCAGTCTTCAGGCTGCGACTTCCTTTGGGCATAGATTCCAATTTCTGAAATATATCGTTCCACTCTTTTTCGCTAAACCACTCAAACAAGTGGCCGTCATCTTCGAAATCGTCTATATCTACCAGCTCTATTAATTTCGCATTCCATACTTTAAATCTGGCCAAATCGCGATTGGCCTCTCGGCGGTCGATAATATAGTTGGTGATTACGCACGCGACTCCTGGAATGAGTATGAGCCAGAATGTTATTGAGGCTGGGTGCGGCCGAATGGCAATGAAGGTGATTCCAAGCGCACCGATGCACAAGAGGAGAATCACCTTGGGCTTTATCATGGTTTGATCTTCTGCCTAACGTTGTGTAGCTTGAAAAAAGTGGACTTCTTCAGGGGTTAGCTGGGAAAAAGTGGAAAAGAGGGGACTTTTTCGGGATTACTTTTTGGGTAAGAAAACTGTGAATTTTTAGGGCCTTGGCGGTCGAGGAACTCGGTGCAGCTGTTTGGGGCCGCTCGTCCCAATGGCTTTGGGTGCCTGTTAACGGTGGGGGCGTTC
>JAIXQK010000181.1 GCA_027485795.1 Oxalobacteraceae bacterium | reverse complement strand
TCACGGCTGTATGAACTCGAACTGCGTAAACGCATGAGCGAGCAGCAGAAACTCGAAGACTCCAAAACGGATATTGGTTGGGGCCATCAGATTCGGTCTTATGTGCTCGACCAGTCGCGTATCAAGGATCTACGCACCAACTTTGAAACAGGCAACACCAAAGCGGTGCTCGATGGCGATATTGACGACTTTATCGCCGCCTCACTGAAACAGGGTGTTTGACCCAACGCCACGTCACTTCAAAAAATATAATGACTGATAAAAACGAATCGATACAGCCCGAGCAAGACGAGAACTCGATCATCGCGGAGCGTCGTGCGAAGCTCGCCGCTATCCGTGAGCAAGGCGTCGCTTTCCCGAATGACTTCCGTCCGCAGCACAAGGCTTCAGACCTGCACACCGAGCATAACGATACCGACCGCGAAGCGCTTGAAGCACAAAATGTTGAAGTAGTTATTGCCGGACGCATGATGCTCAAGCGCGTGATGGGTAAAGCGTCGTTTGCTACGCTACAGGACGCCTCCGGTGTGCGTGCCGATGGGCGTATCCAGTTGTATATCTCGAACGATGGCGTTGGCGAGGAATTGCACCAGTCGTTCAAGCATTGGGATATCGGCGATATCCTCGGTGCCGAAGGCACACTGTTTAAAACCAAAACCGGCGAGCTCACCGTCAAGGTAACCAAGTTGCGCCTGCTGACCAAATCGCTGCGCCCGTTGCCAGACAAGTTTCATGGCTTGGTCGATCAGGAAACCAAATATCGCCAGCGCTATGTCGACCTGATCATGAGCGAAGAGACGCGCCGGACGTTCAAGGCGCGTACTGCTGCCATCGCATCGATCCGACGCTTCATGGATAAAGAAGGCTTCATGGAAGTCGAGACGCCGATGTTGCATGTGATTCCCGGCGGCGCGGCTGCCAAGCCCTTTATCACTCATCACAATGCGCTCGATATGGAGATGTACCTGCGCATTGCACCAGAGCTCTACCTGAAGCGACTTGTCGTCGGTGGTTTTGAGCGAGTGTTTGAGGTCAACCGCAACTTCCGCAACGAGGGCGTATCACCGCGACATAATCCCGAGTTCACCATGATGGAGTTCTATGCCGCGTATGTCGATTATCGCTGGCTGATGGACTTTACCGAGGCGCTGATCCGTCAGGCGGCGATAGATGCGCATGGCACGGCCCAACTGACCTACCAAGGCCGGCAACTCGATTTCTCCAAGCCCTTCCATCGTATGACCATACTGCAGGCGATCAATAAATTCGCGCCGCATTACACGTCAGCCCAGCTTCATGATGAAAAATTCTTGAAGGCCGAGTTGAAGAAATTCGGGGTCGAACCGCATGTTATTTCTGGCCTTGGCGCACTTCAGTTGTCGCTATTTGAAGAAACCGCTGAGTCGCAGCTGTGGGAACCCACTTTCATCATCGATTATCCGGTCGAGGTATCTCCATTGGCGAGAGCCTCTGATACCGTACCCGGTGTCACCGAGCGCTTTGAATTGTTCATCACCGGGCGCGAAATCGCCAATGGTTTCTCAGAATTAAACGATGCTGAAGATCAAGCGGCACGCTTCCAGGCACAAGTCGCTGCGAAACAAGCCGGTGATGACGAGGCGATGTACTACGATGCTGACTACATCCGTGCGCTCGAATACGGCCTACCGCCAACCGGTGGTTGTGGCATCGGCATTGACCGCCTGATAATGCTGATGACAGATTCACCCAATATCCGCGATGTGATCCTGTTTCCGCATCTACGACGCGAAGACTAAGAATCTATCTCGAAAGGCCATGAGCAGCGTTCGTAGTGCCTTGCCGTGCGCGTGCAGTTTGCGCGACCGTGCCGCCTCGCTTTTGACCTGACTTAGTCACTTATCCCGCAATTTCTGCTTTTCTAAAAGCCTGTACAGCAATGTACGGGCTTTTTTGATCACCTCACCTGCTAGATTTTCACCAAACGGTAATCGTTCTGTCATAAAAAAAATCGAACGAACCCTAGGACCAAAATACAAAATTAGTTACCAACGGCTCGTGACAATAAGCCACGACGCAAAATGAGCCTACCGATTAGCCGACAACGATGTTCCGAGTTGTCAGAGTCATCCATCATCGTCTCGATCAACAATGATGACGACGATGAAACCACTGAAACGATTTCATCAGAAGATTCCTCAAGTGCGCGAATAGATTCCGTTGATTCGAGCAGCTCTGATGAGGAATCACCACCAGCGCCGTCAATCGCTTCAAAAACCTCTGCCAGTGCGTCATCAAGCGGTTGCACCAGCAGCTGGTTGGGTATCAGCGCGCTTCGCGGGGCTTTCGAATATGCGTGGCAATTCACTGGACGCTCGGTAAACGCAGGCTCTTTCATCGCATTTTCAGCAATCCCCAGCCAGCCGCTACGAATACTGACAACGGCGATATCGGGCGTCACGGCCGGATACTGTGGGTATCGCATTTTGCGCAGCAAGGTAGGCACAGAGTCTTGTGGGCAAGTACTGGTCGTCGCTGTCGGTACTGCAGTCGCCGCCGGTACGGGCGCAGTCGCTACCTATTTTGCATCGGCTGTGCCCGGCTTGGCGCTTGCCAGTAGTGGTCTGATCAGCTTTGCATGGTCGGGAATCAATGCGAACAGAAACCGCTCTGCCCAGCAAACAACATGCGACAGACTAAGCACTGCTGCGCCACCCGCACTTCTCATTGCGGGTAGCGCTACAGGAATTGCCGTCGCCGTCTGCGTACCCTCACTGCGCGTGCTGGATACAACAAAGCTCGGTGCACGTAACCTGTCACTACTGGCCGAGGCAATCACGATAGAACTCTGCAAGGGTGTCACGGAACGTGTGGTGCCATCGCCAGACCGCAGCGCGCTGTCATTTGAGCGCAAACTCAAGGTCGGGCTGCTAGGTATGCTGCCGTATGCAGTTGCCAGCGTCGTCTTTAGTGGCGTGTTTGGCAATCTTCTGCGTGCACAGATGCAGAGCGATAGTTTCACAGACCATTTGATGCCGCTGCTCGTCGGTGCGCTGGCCAACGTGGTTAAAGGTGCGGTAAACGCTGCACTCACCCGTTGCGGCGGTGAACTCGGCAAGTGCGGAACTGGGGACAGCGAAGGTGTCCGCCCGGCCGAAGGCATACGGTGCCCACCCGCAGGAATTACCTTTGAGAAGGCAGTGCTGCGCTATGTCATGTCCAACGCAAGGGATGTGCTTTATCTGTCACTGGTCGCTGGTGGCATAGCCGAAATACCAGCTGCATGTATCGCGTATTCGCTCTATGCGTTTTTCGCGCAGCACCGAGATCTATTGTTTGACATGATGCAAGGTGAAGGTTGGACCGAACCGAGTGTCACCACACGGGTATCGTCAAGCTCAACGTAAATCGCATTTTCGCTTGAACTCTACGGCAAGTGGTCAGCAATTCGCGGGGTTCTTATGACATTTTTTCGAAACCGGGGGCCGGCTCGTCTGCTTGCTATGGCGGTCTTACTTCGCCTCGTCAATCCAGGCCATTTGTATGGCTTCAAGAATTTTCTCACCGGATCTGGCCGGGTCATCGTTGAACCCTTCCAACTCAGTCGCCCAGCGATGAAGGTCGGTGAAGCGCACGGACAGCGGGTCAACGTCAGGATGGGCGTCATACAGCGCTTCAGCGATCTGTATCGTATCAGTCCACTTCATTTGGCCTCTCCTGCAATCAATGATTCTCGCGTGCGTGGTTGATCGTGTACTTGGGAATCTCGATTACCAAGTCCTGATCATCCACAACCGCCTGGCATGATAGCCGCGATGTCGCTTCCAGACCCCAAGCCATATCCAGCAGATCCTCTTCGCGCTCATCCGGCTCATTCAGCGAGTTATAGCCCTCGCGGATCACCACATGGCAAGTGGTACATGCACAAGATTTTTCGCAGGCATGCTCGATCTCGATATCGTGTTCGAGAAGCGCGTCGCACACCGTAGTGCCTTTCGGCACTTCGAGTACTGCACCTTCGGGGCACAGCGTTTCATGAGGCAAAACAACAAGCTGAGGCACTATCGATCCTTCCGTAATCAGGCAATTTCATCGAGCTTGCGACCGGCCAATACCGAGCGCACGCTACGATCCATACGGCGCGCGGCAAAGTCTTCGGTGGCCTTTGCCAGCGCTTCAACAGCGTCTTTGATCGCGCTGTGCTCACTACCCTGCGCAGTGCTGCGCACTTGTGCCATCAGGGCATCAATCATGCTGCGCTCTTCCGCAGACAGCAGATCCGCATCTTGATCAAGCGCGGATTGCGTCGCAATCAGGATACGCTCAGCCTCGACCTGCTCCTCGCGCAGCGCACGCAGCTGCATATCCTGCTCTGCTGACGAGAAAGAGTCTTGCAGCATACGAGCGATTTCATCATCACCCAATCCATACGATGGCTTAACCTCGATCGATGCTTCTACGCCCGAGTGCAACTCACGCGCAGAAACCGACAGCAAACCATCCGCATCGACCTGATAGGTAACGCGGATACGCGCCGCACCCGCAGCCATGGGCGGAATACCACGCAGTTCAAAGCGCGCTAGCGAACGGCAATCCGACACCAACTCACGCTCGCCCTGCACCACGTGCACCGCCATCGCGGTTTGACCATCCTTGAACGTGGTGAATTCCTGAGCCCTTGCACAAGGAATCGTCGAGTTGCGAGGGATGACTTTCTCAACCAAACCACCCATCGTCTCGATGCCGAGTGACAGCGGGATCACATCCAGCAATAACCAGTCATCACCCGCTGCGCGATTACCCGCCAACAGATTGGCCTGAATTGCTGCGCCCAGCGCGACGACTTTGTCGGGATCGATATTCGCCAAGGGCAAGGTCTTGAAATAGTCGGCCACTGCCTTTCGTACCTGCGGCATGCGGGTGGCACCACCCACCAGTACTACGCCATCGATATCGTCCACATTCAAACCGGCGTCGCGTACGGCCCGGCGGCATGGTGCGAGTGTCTTACCGATCAAATGCTGTGTCAGGTTAGCGAATTCGGTTGCGGTGATCGTCAGCCGAACTTCCTCGCCCGAGCTTAGGGTCGCATCAATATGGGTTTCGGCGTGCGAAGAGAGAATTTCCTTGGCTTCGCGCGACTTCACCATCAGCAAACGGGTGTCTTCATCCGAAAGCGGCGCAAGATTCGCTTGCTCGATCACCCAGCAAAATAATCGATGGTCAAAGTCATCACCACCCAGCGCTGAGTCACCACCGGTAGCCAATACTTCGAATACACCCTTCGATAGACGAAGAATCGAGATGTCGAAAGTGCCGCCACCCAAATCGTAAACGGCGTACACACCTTCCGAGCCGTTATCCAAGCCGTAGGCAATCGCCGCGGCGGTTGGCTCGTTCAATAGCCGCAGTACATTCAAGCCGGCGAGCTTGGCCGCATCTTTGGTCGCTTGTCGCTGCGCATCATCGAAATAAGCCGGCACAGTGATCACCGCACCCACCAGATCATCTCCCAGCGCATCTTCAGCGCGCTGGCGCAAGGTAGCGAGTATTTCTGCAGAGACTTCAACCGGACTCTTAATGCCGGCAACGGTTTTCAGCTGCACCATGCCCGGCGAATCAATAAATGCATACGGCAGATTCTCGGCGTAAGCGATATCTTTTAGGCCGCGACCCATGAAGCGCTTGACCGAAACAATAGTGTTCTTGGGATCAGTGGTCTGCGCGGCCTGCGCCTTGTAGCCAATGTTGGCATGGCCATTCGGCAGATAACGCACGACGGAAGGCAAGAGCGAATGACCTTCTTCGTCATCCAGCACCTCGGGTATGCCGTGACGCACGGTAGCCACCAGTGAATTAGTGGTGCCAAGATCAATACCGACTGCCAGACGATGCTGGTGCGGCGCAGTGGACATGCCGGGTTCGGCGATTTGCAGCAGTGCCATGGTCTGGTTACTTTACGCCTCTAGTGCCTCGAACGCGCGACCAACTTCATCGGCAAATTTTTCAATAAACATCAGTTGCCGCACGCGTTCGCCGGCGCTGGCATACTCTGCCTGGTCGAGCAGCGCGGCGATTTCATCCAGCTGTACATTACGCGCACTGCGCAGAGCTGACTCTACCTGCTCAAGCGCTGACAAATCTTTGGATTCACGCGCCTCCTCGAGTGCCTCACGCCATGTCATTTGCTGCATCAGAAACGCTGTCGGCATGCTGGTATTCGATTCAATCGCAAGATCAACACCGTTCAACTCACACAGATAGCTGGCCCGCTTGAGCGGGCTTTTAAGCGTTTGGTAGGCCTCATTGGCGCGGGTGGCCCACTGCATCGCGACCCGCTTCTCGGCGTCACTCGCGGCCACAAATTTATCCGGGTGTACTCGCCCCTGCAACTCGCGATAGGCCGCATCCAGCACCGCGATATCAATCGCGAAGCGAGGCGTCATACCGAAAAGTGCGAAATGGTTTTCCATCCGTTCCAAAAACAAAAGCCTGTCAAATCAACAGGCTGGAGTGGTTTTTTGGGCCAAAGTACGGTTTTCACCTGCAACTGCCAGCATCAACATCGCCCGTCAGATCCTGAAGCTTTCCCCGCAGCCGCACTCGTCTTTCACATTGGGGTTATAAAACTTGAAGCCTTCATTCAGCCCCTCGCGCGCAAAGTCGAGCTCAGTCCCGTCGATGTAAGGCAAACTTTTCGGATCAACAAATACCTTAATGCCGTGTGATTCAAAGACTTGGTCGTCGTTAGTCGACTCATCCACGTACTCAAGCTTGTACGCCATACCTGAGCAGCCCGTGGTACGGACGCCAAAGCGCAAGCCGATGCCCTTGCCGCGCTTCTCAATGTAGCGCGACACGTGCTTGGCTGCTTTTTCGGTTAGGGTGATTGCCATAGGTATCTTTGCTTAAGCCGCCTTCTGTTCCTCGCCGTGACGCGCCTTGTAGTCAGCCACTGCTGCCTTGATAGCATCTTCGGCAAGAATCGAGCAGTGAATCTTCACTGGTGGCAGCGCCAATTCCTCAGCGATCTGCGTGTTCTTGATCGACATCGCTTCGTCCAGCGTCTTGCCCTTCACCCACTCGGTCACCAGCGATGAGGATGCAATCGCCGAGCCGCAGCCATAGGTTTTGAACTTCGCGTCTTCGATCACACCATCAGCGCCGACCTTGATCTGCAGCTTCATCACGTCGCCGCAAGCTGGCGCGCCGACCATGCCGGTGCCAACCGTATCGTCGCTCTTATCAAACGCGCCGACATTGCGTGGGTTTTCGTAGTGATCTAGAACTTTGTCTGAATAAGCCATGGTCGTGCTCCTGTTTCAAATACTTAGTGTGCTGCCCATTGGATGGAACTAATATCAATTCCTTCTTTATACATATCCCACAGTGGCGAAAGCTCTCTCAGCTTGCCCACCTTCTTCTTCAGCAGATCGATCGTGAAATCAACATCTTCTTCAGTCGTGAAACGTCCGAAAGTAAAGCGAATCGAGCTATG
>JAIXQK010000112.1 GCA_027485795.1 Oxalobacteraceae bacterium | reverse complement strand
TCGATTCTGGCGATGACTTCGCCCGATACCACGGTGCTGCCGTCTGGCTTTACGATTTCGACCACCACACCCTGCATCGGTGCGGGTAACTCGAGCACGACTTTGTCGGTCTCGATATCGATCAGGTTTTCATCGCGGGCGACTGCTTCGCCTACTTTTTTATGCCAGTTCAGTAGCGTCGCCTCGGCGACAGATTCAGATAGTTGCGGTACATGGACTTCGATGATGGCCATTACATACTCCGTTTGGGGTTGTCACGCAGGTCGGCGGCTTCCACCGACCTGCGGGGTCATTACTTGGTGATTACAAAACCTTTCAGCTTCGAGAACGCAGCGTCGATCAAGGCTTTCTGCTGCGCGTAGTGCTTGTCGTAGTAGCCCACTGCCGGTGAGGCAGAGGCCGGACGACCTGAATACGCGAGCTTCTGCCCATCGGCCAAGTTCTCGAGAATGTTGTGTTGAATCTGGAACCAGGCCCCTTGATTCTGTGGCTCGTCTTGCACCCACACCAGCTCAGAAAAATTCGGGAACTTGGCGAGTTCAGTGGCCAACGCCTTGTGCGGGAATGGATAAAGCTGCTCGACACGAATAATGGCGACATCGGTGGTATTGCGCTCTTTGCGCGCATTAACCAAGTCGTAATAAACCTTGCCCGAGCAGGCGAGCACACGCTTGACCTTTTTCGGATCCAGCTTGGCGTCGGTATCACCGATCACCGTATGGAACGAGCCTTTCACCAACTCGGATAGTGGTGAGCCAGCATCCTTATTCCTTAGCAGCGACTTCGGCGTAAAAATCACCAGCGGCTTACGGAACAAGCGAATCATCTGACGCCGCAGCAGATGGAAAATCTGCGCTGCCGATGTCGGCTGTACCAGTTGCATATTGTTGTCTGCAGCGAGTTGCAAGAAGCGCTCGATACGTGCTGACGAGTGTTCCGGCCCTTGGCCTTCATAGCCATGCGGCAGCATCATCACCAAGCCAGACGCGCGGCCCCACTTCACTTCACCCGAGCTGATGAATTGATCAATCACTACCTGCGCGCCGTTCGCGAAATCGCCAAACTGCGCTTCCCAGATCGTGAGCGTGTTCGGCTCAGACGTGGAGTAACCGTACTCAAAAGCCAGTACCGCTTCTTCCGATAGCACCGAGTCAATCACGTTAAATGGCGCCTGCTGCTCAGAGACATGCTGCAGCGGGATATAGTTGCCCGCATCCCACTTCTCACGGTTTTGATCATGCAGTACCGAGTGGCGGTGCGTGAAGGTTCCGCGCCCTGCATCTTGGCCGGTAATCCGCACTGCGTAGCCAGAGGACACCAGCGATGCAAACGCGAGGTGTTCGCCCATACCCCAATCGAGATTAATCTCGCCACGACCCATCGCAGCGCGATCAGCCAAGACTTTTTCAACCAGCGGGTGCGGCTTGAAGTTTTCGGGAACGGTCGTGATCCGTTCCGACAGACGCTTAAGCTCTGCCACCGGTACCGAGGTATCGGCAGCATCAGTCCATTTCCGATTCAGGAACGGCATCCAATCGACGATGAACTTGTTCTTGTAGTTCGAGATGACAGGGTCAACCGTCTGCTTACCCTCATCCATCGCCTGCCGGTAGTCTTTGACCATTTGGTCGCCACCATCGGCCGCAATCACGCCCTGCGCGAATAACTTGTCGGCGTACAGCTTACGCGTACCCGGATGCTGGCCGATCTTTTTGTACATCAGCGGTTGGGTAAGCGCTGGAGTGTCCTGCTCGTTGTGACCGAGCTTACGGAAGCAGACAATATCGACCACCACGTCTTTGTGGAACTGCATCCGAAAATCCAGCGCAATCTGCGTCGCAAAGACGACCGCTTCGGGGTCATCACCATTCACATGAAGTACCGGTGCCTCGATCATTTTCACCACGTCCGAGCAATACAATGTCGAACGCGAATCACGCGGATCAGAGGTGGTAAAACCAATCTGGTTGTTGATGACGATGTGTACCGTACCGCCAGTACCGTAGCCACGCGTCTGCGCCAGGTTGAGCGTCTCCATTACAACGCCCTGACCAGCGAACGCGGCATCGCCATGAACCTGGACTGCGAGTACCTGATTGCCCTCTTTGTCACCGCGCCTATCCATACGCGCCTTGGCCGAACCCTCAACCACCGGATTCACGATTTCAAGATGCGAGGGGTTGAACGCCAGCGATAGGTGGACCGGGCCACCGGGTGTCGACACATCCGAAGAAAAGCCTTGGTGGTATTTCACATCACCCGCCGGCAAATCATCTGCGTGCTTGCCCTCGAATTCAGCAAACAGGTCGTGCGGCATCTTGCCGAGAATATTGACCAGCACATTCAAGCGGCCACGGTGTGCCATGCCGATCACAATCTCTTGTACACCCTGACTACCGGCACGCTGAATCAGCTCGTCGAGTGAGGCAATAAAACTCTCACCGCCTTCCAGCGAGAAGCGCTTCTGGCCGACATACTTGGTATGAAGGTAGCGCTCCAGGCCCTCGGCGGCGGTGATACGGTCGAGGACATGCTGCTTTTGCTCGGCGCTGAAAGTGCCGGTTGAGCGGGTCGACTCCAGCCGTTCCTGCATCCAGCGTTTCTGGGCCGGGTCGGTGATGTATTGGAACTCAGCACCAATCGAGCGGCAATAGGTGTCGCGCATCGCCTGCAGCAGATCTCTTAACGAGGCATTCTCGGAGCCGAAATAGGTATTGCTGATGTTAAACACGGTGTCGTGGTCAGCATCTGTAAAGCCGTAGAACGACGGTTCGAGTTCAGGAATCGTCGGGCGCTCCTGGCGCTGTAGCGGGTCCAGATTGGCCCATTGGGTACCTAGGAAGCGATACGCGGCGATCAGCTGGGTGACGGCGACGCGCTTGCGCCCCATCTCTGCATCGGCCGATGCGGTCACGGTGCGGATCGGTCCCTGCTTCGCGCGCTCGGCAAACGAGGCGATCACACTGGCATGCGGGACATCGGGACGGTCGGAGCCATCGACAGCAGGCACGTGCTGCATGGCGTCGAAATAAGACCGCCAGTTTTCAGGTACTGCGCCGGGATTGAGAAGGTAGGCCTCGTACAATTCTTCCACGTACGGGGCATTCCCTCCAAACAGATAGGAGTTGGAGAAATATTGCTGCATCATCGCTGCTCACCTTTCTTCGCGTTTCGCGAAGCAATAAGCGGGTTCATCAACCTTCCGCGACACGGCCACACCGTTTAGCGGATTGCAAATCATTGCGGGAAGGGCTTCATTCACGCCATCCGCACGCTCTACTTTTGCGTGCGAGCGAACCCGGAGGGTAACACAGCGGCGCGCTGAAAATTGGATTTCTTTGTTTTTTGGTCTTGAAAACAGGCCGCCAGCGTCCGCAGGCTGCCGCCCCTGCGAACAACAAAATTAGGGTGACTATCACAAGCCCACCACAGGCGAAAAAAAGGCGGGCACTGCCCGCCTTTTCTACGTGGACCGTTAGAGTCAGCCTCGCTGCGCCATCGACGGGACGTCGCGCCGCGGCGAACCAATGAACAGCTGACGCGGACGACCAATCTTCTGCTCCGGATCGGAGATCATTTCTTTCCACTGCGCGATCCAACCCACCGTACGCGCCATCGCAAAAATACCCGTGAACAGTGACACCGGAATACCGAGCGCCGACTGCACAATGCCGGAGTAGAAGTCGACGTTCGGGTAGAGCTTGCGCGAGACGAAGTATTCGTCTTCCAATGCAATCTTCTCGAGCGCCATCGCCAGCTTGAACAAAGGATCATTTTGCAGACCCAGTTCATTCAGCACTTCGTGGCAGGTCTCACGCATCAACTTCGCACGCGGATCGTAGTTCTTGTAGACCCGATGACCGAAGCCCATCAGCTTCACATTCGAGTTCTTGTCCTTGACCTTGGCGACGAACTCGCCAATTTTCTCGACACCACCGTCACGCTGAATGTCTTGCAGCATCTGAAGCGCCGCTTCATTCGCGCCACCATGTGCCGGACCCCACAAGCAGGCAATGCCCGCGGCGATACAGGCAAACGGATTCGCACCCGAGGAGCCCGCCAGTCGGACGGTCGATGTTGAGGCATTCTGCTCATGGTCAGCATGCAAGATCAGGATACGGTCCAGCGCGCGCACCAACACATCATTCACTTTGTAATCCGCTGCCGGGGTCGCAAACATCATTCGCATGAAGTTTGCGCTGAAGGAGAGGTCATTACGCGGATAGACAAACGGCTGACCGACCGAGTACTTGTACGCCATCGCCACCAGCGTCGGCATCTTGGCGACCAAGCGAATCGCCGACACGTCTCTATGTTTCGGGTCATTGATGTCTAGCGAGTCATGATAGAACGACGCCAGCGCGCCCACCGTACCCACCAGCACCGACATCGGATGTGCATCACGACGGAAGCCACGGAAGAAAAACTGCATCTGCTCGTGCACCATGGTGTGATTCGTCACCGTGGAGACAAACTCCGTTTTCTGCGTCGCGCTCGGTAGCTCGCCATGCAGCAGCAAGTGGCAGGTGTCTAAGAAGTCGCAATTCACCGCGAGTTGCTCGATCGGATAGCCGCGATAAAGCAGTTCGCCCTTGTCGCCATCGATGTAAGTGATCGATGAATTACAGGCGGCGGTCGACATGAATCCGGGGTCGTAGGTGAACATCCCAGTCTCGCCGTATAGCTTGCGGATGTCGAGCACGTCCGGCCCAATCGAGCCGGCATACACGGGGAATTCAACCGATGGCGAACCATTGGAGAATGAGAGCGTTGCTTTCACATCGGACTGTTTCATGGCGTTACCTTCAACTCAAAAAATATGTCAACGATTACAAGAACAAGTCATTCATTCGCTAGGCCTGGCGTAGTCTGCTTAGCAAGGCACTCACGTTGGGTAGCGCGAGCAAGTCGGCGGGTTCGGTTCTACCCAGCAGCAGATCCAATAGCTCATTGTCGGAAAGCTCAAGCAACCGGGTGAGCGCATCGACCTCGTCATCGGTCAGCTCGATTTCATTCGCGTCGAGGAAGCGGGTCAGGATCAGATCATTTTCCAGCAAGCCACGACGACTGCGCCAACGGAGTCGGGCGCGCCGGGTTGGGTCATCCTGATGCCTTACGTCCGCCATACTCAGACAGCGCGACGAACCATCAGCTCCTTGATCTTGCCGATCGCCTGGTTAGGATTCAAACCCTTCGGGCAGACATCGACACAGTTCATGATCGAGTGGCAGCGGAACAGACGGTAAGGATCTTCCAAGTTATCGAGACGTTCGCCAGTAGCTTGATCGCGACTATCAGCGATAAATCGGTAGGCTTGCAACAAGCCGGCTGGGCCAACGAATTTGTCCGGGTTCCACCAGAACGACGGGCAAGACGTCGAGCAGCAGGCGCACAGAATGCATTCGTACAAACCGTCAAGTTCTTCCCGCTCCTCTGGCGTCTGAAGACGCTCACGCTCGGGCGGCGGAGTATCGTTGATCAGAAACGGTTTGATCGAGTGGTACTGCTTGAAGAAGTTGGTCATGTCGACGATCAGATCGCGAATGACTGGCAACCCCGGCAAAGGACGCAGCACAATCGGTTGCGTTAGCTCGTTGAGGTTAGTGGTACAAGCGAGCCCATTCTTGCCGTTGATGTTCATCGCGTCCGAGCCGCACACACCTTCGCGGCAGGAGCGCCGCAGCGCGAGCGAATCATCGACATCGGCCTTAATGCGCTGAAGCGCGTCCAGCAGCATCTTGTCGGTATCGTCCAACTCGACCGTCAGATCCTGCATGTAAGGCTTCGCATCCTTGTCCGGATCGTAGCGGTAGATCTGAAATTTGACTGTGCGTGGCATATTCAATGTCCTGCGATCAGAAAGTACGGGCTTTGGGCTTGAAGGTCTCTACTGTCAGTGGCTTGGTCACCACCGGCTTGTAGTCGAGACGATTGCCCTCGGAGAACCATAAGGAGTGCTTCATCCAGTGCTCATCATCGCGCTGAGGATGATCGCTGTGCGCGTGCGCACCGCGCGACTCATGGCGAGCGGCCGCAGAATACATCGTGGCTTTCGCGGTCTCGATGAGATTATCCAGCTCGAGTGCTTCGACGCGCGCGGTGTTGAACACTTTCGACTTGTCTTTAAACGAGACATGCTTACGGCGCTCGTCGAGCTCAGCGATCATCGCCACGCCTTCATCGAGCAGCGCCTGAGACCTGAACACACCACAGTGTTGCTGCATCACTTTGCGAATGTCGCTGGCAACCGTCTGCACACGCTCGCTGCCATTGGACGATTCCAAATGCGCCAAACGCTCAAGCGCGACATCAGCACCATCGGCGGGCAGGTCGTGATGGCTTTGCTCTTTCAACTTCGAGGCAACAATGTGGTTGCCAGCAGCACGACCAAACACCAACAGGTCGAGCAATGAGTTGGTACCAAGACGGTTGGCACCATGCACCGAGACGCAAGCACATTCACCAATCGCATACAGCCCATTGACGATCTCTTGGGTACCGTTTTTCGGCGCGACCACCTGACCATGAATATTGGTCGGGATACCACCCATCTGGTAATGAATGGTCGGCACGACTGGAATGGGCTCTTTGGTCGCGTCGACGTTTGCAAACTTGTGACCGATCTCCAAAATCGAAGGCAGACGTTTGCGAATAGTGTCGGCACCGATATGACGCAGATCGAGTAACACATGGTCTTTGTTCGGACCGCAACCACGCCCTTCTTTGATCTCTTGGTCCATCGAGCGCGACACGAAATCACGTGGCGCCAGATCTTTCAGCGTCGGCGCGTAGCGTTCCATGAATCGCTCGCCGTTGCTGTTGATGAGAATGCCGCCCTCACCGCGAACACCTTCGGTAATCAGCACACCCGCGCCGGCCACGCCGGTCGGGTGAAACTGCCAGAACTCCATATCTTCCAGCGGCAATCCAGCGCGTGCGGCCATGCCCATACCGTCGCCGGTATTGATGAAGGCATTGGTGGACGCCGCCCAGATACGACCAGCACCGCCGGTTGCAAATACCGTGGTTTTTGCCTCAAGGATGGCCAGCTCACCGGTTTCCATTTCCAACGCCACCACACCAACCACATCGCCTTGCTGATTGCGAATCAGATCGATCGCCATCCACTCAACGAAGAAATGCGTTTTTGCACGCACATTGCGCTGATACAGCGTGTGCAGCATGGCGTGACCAGTACGGTCGGCAGCCGCACAGGCGCGTTGCACTGGTTTCTCGCCAAAATTTGCGGTGTGACCGCCGAACGGACGCTGATAGATGGTGCCGTCCGGATTACGGTCGAACGGCATGCCAAAGTGCTCCATCTCGTACACGACCTTGGGCGCCTCACGGCACATGAATTCGATCGCGTCTTGGTCGCCGAGATAATCGGAACCCTTGACGGTATCGAACATATGCCAGTACCAGCTGTCCTCTGACATATTGCCGAGCGCAGCACCGACACCACCCTGAGCAGCAACCGTGTGCGAGCGTGTCGGGAATACTTTCGACAGCACAGCTACCGATAGACCGGCCTCAGCCAGTTGCAGCGAAGCGCGCATGCCGGAGCCGCCTGCGCCAATAACAACCGCATCGAAACGACGACGCGCGATGGAAGATTTAATGGCAGCCACGATCACACTCTCCAAAGAATCTGTACGGTCCAGCCGGCACAGCCGAGCAGCCAGAGGATGGTGAATACTTGCAGCGTCAGTCGAATACCGACTGGCTTGATGTAGTCCATCCAAATGTCTCGAATGCCAACCCAGACGTGGTAATACATAGCAAGGAAGGTGACGAATGCCAGAATCTTGAACCACTGCTGTGCAAACAGCCCGGCCCAGCCTTCATAACTAAAATCCGACGCACCTAAAAACAAGACCAGCGTCACCACCGTAAACACCGCCATCACGACTGCAGTGACACGTTGCGCGAGCCAATCGCGCAGCCCGTAGTGAGCGCCGACGACAACGCGCTTTGCACCGATATTATTGTCTGCCATATCAGATCACCCCGAACAGTTTCATTGCCACCAGCAAGGTCAGGACACCGCTGATGATGAGCACTACCCATGCGGATTTAACAGTCTCGTGCTTGGACAGGCCGATGTGCATATCCATCACTAGGTGCCGAATACCTGCGATGAAATGATGCAGGTAGGCCCAGCTCAGTGCCAGTATCGCCAGCTTGACCAGCGGGTGGCTCACATAGCCTCTGAAAAACTCGAAAGAGATTTCGGAAGTAATCGATTTGTCGAACAAGAACAGCACGAAAGGAAGCAGCAGGAACATCAGTGCGCCACTAATTCGATGCAAAATCGACACCATCCCGGAAGCTGGTAGCCGATAACGAATAATCTGCGTGACGTGGATATTGGTGAAGCGTTTGCGTGCGGCGGCGTCGGACATCAGTGTTTTCTCCAGCGTTTCTGGCCGAATCTGTTTCAGCGTGTTTTCTTGAACTTTCCGAATTCTATCCGGGTCGACAACTTAGCGCCCATCCGGCGCTGAATTGGCCTTTGTCAGCTTGTTAACATCCAACTTCAGCCTCTAGCTAAGCTCGTTGTGGTAATGGTGCTGAGCGGTGATGTAAATTGCTCGGCGCAACTCCACCGGGCGCTCACCATAGGTGAATGCAACACGCTCAACACTGAGCACCGGGGTACCCGGCGCCACGCCCAAGGTCGATGCAACAGCATCATCGGCCAGCGCAGCTTTCAGCTTCTCGGTGGCATGAATCATCTGTGTACCGAACTCAGTCTCAAACAAGCCATACATCGGGCCTTTGTACTCAGCCAGCCGCTCTGCAGTCAGACCCTTGAACAATGCGCCGGGCAGCCAGATCTCTTCAACAATAATGGGTGCGCTCTCGAACGACTGCACGCGCTTGATGTACACCACCGAATCGCCGGCTTTCATATCCAGCGCACGGGTTACCTCGGCCGGGCCGCGCAGACGCTTTACTTCGACAATTCTGTTTTCGGCTTGGTGCGCATCGCCGTTGTCTGGCATTAGTTTCAAAAAGCGAAACTGAACTTTGGCCTCATGGTGGGTAGCGACGAATGTACCCTTGCCCTGTCGCCGAACAACCAGATTTTCTGCGGAAAGCTCATCAATGGCTTTGCGAACCGTGCCCTGGCTGACCTTGTATCTAAGCGCCAGCTCCACCTCGCTCGGAATCAGTTCACCTGGCTTCCATTCGCCCGATTGCAAACTTTGCAATATCAGCGCCTTAATCTGTTGATACAACGGGCTGAAAGTGGGCGACGACAGACCGGCACCGGCACTCGCCGCCGGCACGCTGGGAAGCGGTGGGTTTAGGGTCTGACTCATGGCGCGCATTTCACCACAGACATTACCTAACGTCCAGAAAATTAATGAGTATGATGTCTTATATAAGACATAAGAGGTAGATTGACAGCATCATGATGCGCCCCTAAACTCGCGGCCATATTTCGGGCACAGCGACCATATATTCTGGCCCGCGCAGGACCATCGCTCAAACCACCTCACCGGAGATCTACCATGTCAAAAACTCCCATGCGAGTGGCCGTCACTGGCGCCGCGGGTCAAATCGGCTATTCCCTGCTGTTCCGCATCGCCAATGGCGATATGCTGGGCAAGGACCAGCCTGTCATTCTTCAGCTGCTCGAGATCCCGGACGAGAAAGCACAAAAAGCGCTGAAAGGCGTGATGATGGAAGTCGATGACTGCGCCTTCCCGCTGCTCGCTGGCATGACGGCACATGCCGATCCAATGACTGCATTCAAAGATGCGGATGTTGCTCTGTTAGTTGGCGCCCGTCCGCGCGGCCCCGGCATGGAACGCAAGGATTTGCTGGAAGCGAATGCCCAAATTTTTACAGTGCAAGGCAAAGCGCTTGATGCGGTGGCCTCACGCAATGTCAAGGTACTGGTAGTCGGCAACCCCGCCAACACCAACGCCTACATCGCCATGAAATCGGCCCCCAGCCTGCCTGCAACAAACTTCACCGCCATGCTGCGCCTTGATCACAACCGCGCACTATCGCAAGTCGCCACCAAAACCGGCAAGCCAGTGGCATCGATCGAGAAGCTGTGTGTCTGGGGTAACCACTCGCCCACTATGTACGCCGACTATCGCTTTGCAACCATCGACGGCCAGTCGGTGAAGCAAATGATCAAAGACGACGCCTGGAATAAAGATGTTTTCTTGCCAACCGTCGGCAAACGCGGCGCTGCAATCATCGAGGCACGCGGCTTGTCTTCGGCGGCATCGGCAGCCAATGCAGCGATTGATCACGTGCGCGATTGGGTGCTGGGTACGCACGGCAAATGGACCACCATGGGCATCCCGTCTGATGGCTCGTATGGCATCCCGAAAGACACCATGTTCGGCTTCCCGGTGACCACCAACAACGGTGAGTACGAGATTGTTCAAGGGCTGGACATCGATGCCTTCTCACAGGAACGCATCGCGCTGACATTGAAGGAATTGCAAGAAGAACGGGATGGCGTGAAACACCTGCTGCCCTGAACCCTCAAGTAGCACAGCACCAACCCACCCCACCCTGTCATTCCCGGCCGCAAGCCGTTACCATGCGGTAAGAAATGACGTGCAGTATCGGATTGCCGGGTCACCAATCGTGTCGGCAAACCTAGGGGAAGGCGCCGCGGTAACAATTGCGGCGCCAGTTCAGATTCAACCGACTCGCAGGGGGTTGTATGCCGAACCGTTTATCGTTGGTGCTGTTGCTTTGCTTGTTTTGGATTGGGCAGGCTCATTCATCTACCGCTGACTTGATGTGCGAACGCGCGCAGCCAGTATTTGTGGGTGGTGATGTGGTCAGCGACAACGTTATCGAGCTAGTGTGGCGTGGAAGAAGCTACCGGATGCAACGCGTTGGCACAACCACTGGGGCGCAGCGTTTCGAAGATCCTGTCAGTCGTCTGATCTGGATCAGCATACCGAGCAAATCCATGCTGCTCGACGGTGGTAAGGGTGAGCCCATCGTCAGCGACTGCAAGATTGCGGGCGTCAGAACCGCTCGCTAAGCGCGATTGGTGGCAGCGTAGTGTGAGCTGCCTTTAATCCGCCAAGGATTCACTTTGACAGGCTTAAAGCCTTTTCGAAAAAGAGGAGAACACATGTCGCACCATCCGCTGGATACTCTCAAAGAGTTCACAATTTCCGGCTCCCATAAAGGTAAATTCCACTCATTACCTGCGCTGCAAAAAGCGCTCGGCGTGAATATCGACCGCCTTCCAGTATCGATTCGTATCGTGCTGGAATCTGTGCTGCGCAACTGCGATGGCAATAAAGTCACTGAGGCGCATGTGCGCCAGCTAGCCAACTGGAAGCCCAAGGCAGACCGCACCGATGAGATTCCATTTGTTGTTGCGCGCGTCGTACTACAGGATTTCACCGGTGTACCGTTGCTGGCCGACTTGGCTGCAATGCGCGGCGTTGCATCGAAGATGGGTAAGAACCCAAAGAATATTGAGCCATTAGTACCTGTGGATTTGGTGGTGGATCACTCGGTGCAGATCGATCACTTCCGCGAAAAAAATGCACTCGACCTGAACATGAAACTGGAGTTTCAGCGCAATAACGAGCGCTACCAGTTCATGAAATGGGGCATGCAGGCGTTCGATACCTTCGGTGTTGTGCCACCCGGCTTCGGCATCGTGCATCAAGTTAACTTGGAATACCTCGCACGCGGCGTACATCACAAGGACGGCGTCTATTACCCCGACACCTTGGTCGGTACCGATTCTCACACCACCATGATCAACGGCATTGGCGTGGTTGGCTGGGGCGTGGGTGGTATCGAAGCTGAAGCCGGCATGCTCGGTCAACCCGTCTACTTCCTGACACCCGATGTCGTGGGCGTCAACCTGACAGGTGTATTGCGCGAAGGCGTGACAGCAACCGATCTGGTGCTCACCATCACCGAGATGCTGCGTAAAGAAAAAGTGGTCGGCAAGTTCGTTGAGTTCTTTGGTGAAGGCACTGCCTCACTCTCGCTCACTGATCGCGCCACCATCGCCAACATGGCGCCCGAGTACGGCGCCACCATGGGCTTCTTCCCAGTCGATGAAGCTACCATCGATTACTTCCATGGCACCGGCCGCACCAAAGCCGAGATCGATGCATTCGAGGCTTTCTTCAAGGCACAGAAGCTGTTCGGTATTCCGAAAAAAGGCCAGATCGATTACACCAAAGAGCTGAGCCTCGACCTGTCCAAAGTCGCGCCTTCGCTGGCGGGCCCGAAGCGTCCGCAAGACCGTATCGAAATCGGTCACGTCAAAGACACCTTCAATGATTTGTTTGCCAAGCCAGTAGCAGACAATGGCTTCAACAAAAAAGCTGAAGATCTCGACGCAAGCTACACCACGAGCGACGGAATCAGTCTTCGCAACGGCGATGTACTAATCGCTGCAATCACCTCTTGCACCAACACCTCGAACCCGAGTGTTCTGCTAGCCGCTGGCCTGCTCGCGAAAAAAGCTGTGAAGCTGGGATTGTCAGTGCCGAAGCACATCAAGACCTCACTCGCGCCTGGCTCACGGGTTGTCACGCAATACCTCGAGGCGGCTGGCTTGTTGCCCTACCTCGAAGAGCTTGGCTTCGGAGTCACCGCCTATGGTTGCACCACCTGCATCGGCAATGCCGGCGATCTGACCCCGGCTTTCAACGAGGCTATCGTCAAGAATGATGTGGTTGCTGCCGCCGTGTTGTCGGGCAACCGCAACTTCGAAGCGCGTATTCATCCAAATATCCGCGCTAACTTCCTGGCTTCGCCGCCACTGGTCGTTGCATATGCAATCGCAGGCAATGTCACGGTCGATCTGATGACGCAGCCGCTCGGCAAAGATGCCAAGGGCCGCGACATTTACATCGGCGACATCTGGCCAAGCTCGGAAGAGATCAACAAGCTGATGAAGTACGCGATGAACGCCAACACGTTCAAGCGTAACTACGCTGACGTCAAAGGCGCACCCGGTAAATTGTGGGAGCAGATTCAAGGCGTCGCCGAGGGCCAAGTCTATAACTGGCCAAAGTCCACCTATATTGCCGAGCCACCGTTCTTCCAGGAATTCGCCATGCAGCCTAAGGCAGCGGCGACAGGCATCGCTGGCGCACGTGCACTCGGTGTGTTTGGTGATTCGATTACCACTGATCACATCTCACCCGCTGGCTCCATCAAAGACAGCAGCCCCGCAGGCAAGTGGTTGATCGAGCATGGTGTGTTGAAAGCGGATTTCAATTCCTACGGCTCGCGTCGTGGCAATCACGAAATCATGATGCGCGGCACCTTCGCTAACGTCCGCATCAAAAACCTGATGATCCCCACCAAGGAAGATGGTTCGCGCGTTGAAGGCGGCATCACTATTCACCAGCCAAGCGGCGAACAAATGTCGATCTACGACGCCGCCATGAAGTATGTCCATGATGATGTGCCCACCATGGTGTTCGCTGGCGAAGAGTACGGCACCGGATCATCGCGTGACTGGGCCGCCAAAGGTACCCAACTGCTCGGCGTAAAAGCTGTTATCGCACGCTCTTTCGAACGTATCCACCGCTCGAACCTAGTGGGAATGGGTGTGCTGCCACTGCAGTTCATCGGTAGCGATAGCGTGCAAACGCTCAACATCACCGGTGATGAGCGCTTCGATCTGATCGGTCTCGAGCAAGACATCAAGCCACAGCAGAACGTGACACTGGTGATCCATCGTGCTAACGGCCAGACCCAGCACGTGAAGCTACTGCTGCGTATTGATACACCGATCGAGGTTGACTACTACCGTCACGGCGGCATCTTGCCGTTTGTGCTGCGTCAGCTGCTAGCGGCCTAAAAAATCACTTGTAGAACTGAATCAAATATTCAACCGGAGACAAACTGATGTGGAAAATGCTTGTAGCATTTGTGATT